>JASHTQ010000026.1 GCA_030040475.1 Streptosporangiaceae bacterium | reverse complement strand
ACCAGCCGCCCGAGCCTGGCCGCGGTCACCGCGCCCGCGCACATGGTGCACGGCTCGAGCGTGACCACGAGCGTGAGGTCCGTCAGCCGCCAGCGCCCCAGCGCCGCCGCCGCCTGCCTGATCGCGACGATCTCGGCGTGCGCGGTCGGGTCGCGGTCGAGTTCCCTGCGGTTGCGGGCGCGGGCCAGGACCGTGCCTGCCTCGTCGAGGATGACGGCGCCGACGGGAACGTCGTCGGGGTGGGCCGGCCCGGCCGACGGAGCCGAGGACGGAGCCGCGGCGGCGCGCGTCGCCTCGGCACGCGTCGCCTCGGCGAGCGCGAGCCGCATCGCGGGCTCGAAGGCCGCGGCATAGCCTGTCACGATCCGTTACTCCCCGAGCGCGATATCGAGCGCCCGCTCGACGGCCTCCCCGAACCGCAGTCGTTCGGCGATGCCCGCCACGGCGTCCTCCGGGTACAGGTCGAGGTCGGCCGCCACCGCGCCGAGCTCCATCTCGTCGAGGCCGAGGTCCGCGAAGATGGACAGATCGCCCGCGGGGAGCACCTGATCGAGCTCGTCGTCGGCAGGTATGGGGATGTCCAGGGCCTCAAGCACCTGGCGGGCCAGGGGATACTCCGCCGCCGCGGTCAGGTCGGACAGGAACAGCGACACGTCCTCGCCGAGCACCCGCGCCGCCACGAAGAAGCAGTCGTCCACGCCGGCAAAGCCGATCGTGCCGCCGATGCTCGGCTGCTGCCGCAGCGCGCGCACGAGCGCGTCCAGGTCGGCGGTGACCGCGGTGGGCAGCACGTCGGCCTCCCACAGGTCCTCTTCCCGGTAGACGATGACAGCGAAGTCTGCCTCGCTTGCGTCTGGCACCGTCATGCCACTAGCTTGCTCTGCACGGAGGAATGGTGCCAGATGGCCGCCGGTCGCGTCGGCTAAATCGCCGATCACGGCCGCCCGGCGGGATTCCGGCCCCCCACGGTCCGCTCGCGGGTCGCCCGCGATCCGCCCGGGGTCCGCCCGGGGTCCGCTCGCGGGTCGCCCGCGGTCCCGCCCCCGCGGCGGCGTCACCCGCCTCCGCCGGGCCGGCGTGGCAGCCCGGTCGACGTCGGCGCAACCCGCCTGGCCTGCGTCGATGCGCCGCGGCCGTGGTCACATATCGTTACCGGAGATCGCTAGATCGTTACGCGCTGCGACCGAAGGTGAGGCATACTAGTTCTGGCTACGGCACGGGGCATAGCTGACACCGACGGTGGGCATACTGACGTCGACACGGCAGCTTGACCCTCGTTAGCCATTGGCTGAGGAAATCGGTGCAGGCTAACATAGGTTAGCGACAGGAAGACAGAAGACACGAGTCTGGGCGCCTCAGGAGGCGACGTGAGTCTAAAAACAATCCTCGGGTACGCTGCTGTCGCCTTTGTTCTGTGGTGGGTGATAGAGGCGCCCGGAAGCGCAGCTCATCTGGTCCATAACATCGGGACCTTCCTTACCACGGCGGCAAACGGGCTTTCGCACTTCTTCACGTCGATTTAGGTTAAGGTGCGGGTATGAGGCTGGTACCGAACACTGACACGGTACCGACCTCGGTCAACAAGTACCTCCTGCCCCATGAGCGTCAAGTCATCACCGTTCACCAGCACCCGGCCGTACTGATCAGGCCAATTTTCGAGTGCCTAGTCGGGTTGGCCATCGCGGGCTGGCTGAGTGAGGCTGTCGCTAAGGGCAACGGCACCGTCATCCTTGTCATCTGGATCGCGTGGCTCCTGCTTCTGCTCCGGCTGGTCGGCAAGGTCATTGACTGGTCATTGAACTACTTCGTGGTGACGTCACAGCGCATGCTGCTTGCTCAGGGCGTCATCACCCGCAAGGTGAACATGATGCCGCTCACCAAGGTGACGGACATGAGCTTCGAGCGGTCCACGCTCGGGCGCATCCTTGGATACGGCCGGTTCAACCTCGAGTCAGCCGGGCAGGACCAGGCGCTGAAAATCGTCGACTACCTGCCCTATCCGGAGCAGTTGTACCTAGAGGTATGCGGGCTCATCTTCAAGGACAAGGAGGAGAGCCCCGACTAAGGCTTGGCTACACGGTCACCAGCACGACGCCGACCGCGGCCAGGATCAGGCCTGCCCGCTGCAGCCAGCGCAGCCGCTCGCCGAGCAGCAGCCTGGCCAGCAGCACCGTGATCCCCGGGTAGAGCGAGGTGACCACGACGGCCAGCCCGAACAGTCCGGCCCTGGTCGCCAGGACGTAGCAGACGTTGGCCGCCGCGTCTATCGTCCCGGACACTAGCGCGACGCGGACCATCCCGTCTTTGTGACCAGGCCACAGCCGTGTCCGTGTCGCCAGCGCGATCCCGAACGCCAGCACCGTTCCCGCCGAGCGAGAGATCGCCACCGGCCAGAGCACGCCGGACTGTCCGGCGTTCTTCAGGAAGATGAAGAACAGGCCGAAGCCCGCTCCGGCGACGACCCCGTAGCCGAGGGCACGCAGCCGGCGCCGTGACCTGGCAGGCTCCCCCGCCTCCTGATCCGGACCCGGACCCGACGGCTGCATGCTGACCAGGACTATCGCGACCAGGCAGAGCAGGCCGCCGGCGACCATGCCGCCGCCCGGGCGTTCGCCGCCCGCGATCGCGACGCCCACCGGCAGGACCGCCGAGACGAGCGCGGCGACCGGTGCCACCACGCTGATCGGGGCGGAGGCGAACCCGGCGTAGAACGCGACCAGGCCGGAGGCGCCGAAGACACCGGAGGCCGCGGCCCAGCCCACGTCGCTCCAACTGCCGATCGGCCCGGCGCCGAGCATCCCGCCGACCAGCGCGGCAACGATCATGACGACCGCCCCGGCGGGCACCGTGACGGCAAGCACCGCGAACGCGCCCGCGCGCCGGGACGCCACCCCGCCGAGGAAGTCCGCCGTGCCGTACAGCATGGCGGCGGCCAGTGCCAGTATCGTCACCACGGTCGGTTTCCTCCGCCGGTGTCGGGTAGAACAGTGAGGATCGGTCGGTTTATCGGTCTATCTAGTACACCTTACCGACCGGCGCGACGGTACGGAAAGGGGATTTCATGGCGGACGTTCCCGACCTGACCACCGCCGTCGCGCGGACCCTTCAGGCGCTGCGCGCCGACCGGGGCTGGTCGCTCGACCAGCTGGCGGCGCGCTCCGGCGTGAGCAAGGGCGTCCTCGTCGCCCTGGAACAGGGGCGGTCCAACCCGAACCTGGCCACGCTGGCCCGGATCGGCGATGCCTTCGGCGTCCCGGTGACGCTGCTCGTCGACGTCGGCGGCGGGCCGGCGGTCAGGATCAGCGGCCCCGACGCCGCGCGTGTGCTCTGGCGCGGGCCGTCGGGCGGCACGGGGACGATCGTCGGCGCGACCGACCCGCCCTGGGCGGTCGAGCTGTGGCGATGGCAGGTGATGCCCGGCGAGACCTTCGGCGGCGACCCGCACGCGCCCGCCACCAGGGAGATGGTGTGGGTCGAGTCGGGCACGCTCACGCTGACGGTGGCCGGCGAGCCTCACGTCGTCAGCGAGGGCGAGAGCGCCCGCTTCCCGGCCAGCCGCCCGCACCGCTACGGCAACGAGGGCGACCAGCCGGTCCGCTTCGTCATGGTGGTGGTCATCCCGCCCGCCGAGGGATAACGGGGCGCTGGGCGCGCTCGGCGGGCTCGGCGGCGGCGGGGGCCCCTGGCTGATGATCCACTCGCGGGCGGCGACGGCCGAGCCGCGTGCGCCGGCCATGTCCAGGTCCGGCACCAGGGATATCTCCGCGGCCCTTGCCTGTTCCTCGCGAAGCACGGTGTTGGCGCGCACCTCGGCGATGAACCAGTCGCGGAAGTGCGGCGCCGCCTCGACCACGCCCCCGCCGAGGAAGTAGACGTCGGGATCGAGGAAGTTCGCGGCGATGGTCAGCAGCCGCCCCAGCGCGATCGCCTGCTGCCTGAAGATGGCCAGCGCCATCGCGTCACCGTCTTCGGCGAAGCGGCGGACCAGCTTGGCGGCCTTGCCGATCGGCATGCTGCCAAGCTCGTGGCCCTCGTACCTGGTCAGCCAGTAGGGCAGCAGGTTGTTCTGGATGCCGGTCAGCGAGGCCACGCTCTCCGCGTCGCCGACCTGGCCGCAGTTGCACACCGACGTCGGCTGGCCCTCGTCGAGCAGCCCGTTCAGCGGGATCGGGACGTGGCCGAGTTCTCCGGCCATTCCTGCCGCGCCCTTGACCACCTGCCCTGCCTCGACGATGCCGCCGCCGAGGCCGGTGCCGACGATCACCGACACCGAGCCGTGCTGTGCGGACTGTTCGCCGAACCGCGCGTGATGCGCATACAGCGCGGCCGCGTTGCCGTCGTTGTTGTAGATGACGGGAAGCCCGAGACGTTGTTCTAGCGCGGTCCTGATGTCGAAACCGCGCCAGCGGGGGTCCCCGAAGTTCGTCGCGCCCTTGGATGAGATGACACCATCGGCGCTGGCCGGACCGGGCGTGTCCAGGCCTACCGCCCGTACCGATGCCAGCGGCACGCCGGTGAGCCCGAGCACCTGCTGGACGGAGTCGGCCAGCCGCTGCAGCGCCTGGTCCGGACCCTCCCTGACGTCGCTTGGCACCTCTGCCATCCGGTCGAGGAGGAATCGGCCGCTGGCGTCCAGCGCCGTCCCGCTGTTCGTGGTCCCGCCGTTATCAAGGCCGAGGACAACCCAGTCGACTGGCATGCATCCTCCTCGTCCGGCCGCTGAGCCTGGTTAAGTCTAGGGAAATGCGTTAGTAAAGAGCAATATCGCCGCCGCCGTGCGGCGGCAGGCCGCCCGGGCCTGCACGAGCGTTCGGGTGCGGGTGAGCGGTCGGCAACTACGGCTGGTTGCATAACGTGACCATTCGAGTAGAGCACCGTATGCAAGCCGCTAGGCCGCGCTTGTCGCGGTCATTCCGCGCGGGCCGCCGCCGGAGCGCATAACGAGGGCCCAAGCGCGAGCATGTTCGCGCCTACGGCTGCCACCAGCGAGAACGTCTCGTTCTGCCCGGCCTGCCGACCGAATACGCTCGATCTAAAATCATTTTGAATACGCTTCCCTCACGGTCCTGGGGAAACCCACAATAAAGATCCACGGTCCTTGGCCTGCACCCCGCTCGCCGCTGTGAGATGAGACCCTGTCCACCCGAGAGGGCGTCAATGGCCATGACCGCTGCCGACGAAATACGCGACCATCAGGCGCGCTGCCAGCCGCATATGTTGAGGCTGCGGATGCTCGCCCGCGGCGAGGCGGGATCGGGGCCGCTCGCGGCCGAGGTCGGCGAGGAGACCGGCGCGGTCATCGCCGAGGCCGAGGCCTCAAGCCGGGCCGCGCTCGCGGCCGGCGCCGACGGTTCGCATCCGGGTGCCGGAACATTCCTGCGGGTCCGGCTGGACCGGCTCGCGGTCGCGGCCGCCGAGGCGATCACCGCGGCGCAAAACGGCAACCCCGCGGACCTCCGCCTCCACCTGCACCGGTTCGAGACGCTGACCTCGGCGATCTGGGCGGTGCAGGACTCCTTGTACGGCCAGCTGCCATCGATCAGGCCCGAACCTGTGCCGCCCGCATAGCCGGTTGGCCTGAGGCTGTGCAGAATATCGCCGAGCTCATGTGGTGCAACGAGACGCTCGAGGTATACGGCCTCACCGCGTGCTTCAATTACCCGAACACGCCGCTGACCGAGTTCACCGAGATCAATATCCGCACCGGCGCGGCGGCTCCGGCGATCACCTGGACGCCCGTGAACGCGGTAACCGATTGCGGCCAGCACGGAGTCGTGGTCAGCAATTCGGCGAGCTACGGCGAGGTAGATATCTACTACTCCAACCAGCTTGCCGACCTAGACGTCTGCAGCGTCCATCAGGACGCTGACGGCCGGC
>JASHTQ010000320.1 GCA_030040475.1 Streptosporangiaceae bacterium | reverse complement strand
CCCGGATTTCGCCGGGGTCCGTGCCGACGAGGTTGGCGAGGACCAGGCACGGCCGGGGGCGTTCGGTCAGCTCGCCGAGGGCCACGACGTAGGGGACGTCGGCGTCGAAGGCGCCCGGGCCGCGGTAGATGACCGAGTAGGTGTACACGGTGGCCTCGCCGGACACGCGCGTCCAGGTCTGGTTCTCCGACAGGCAGGAACGGCAGGCCGGGTACGGGACCCAGTTGTAGTCGCCGCACTGGTCGCACTTCGGCACCAGGAACTCGCGGCGCTTCAGGCCCTCGAAGAACTCCTTGTTGGCGTCGGTGACCTGCGGCAGCGGCTTGAGGTACGGCGCGGGCGGTTCGGCTAGGACCGTCATTGTCATCTCCCCTGGTTGGTTAGCTGGCGGCCATGATCAGGGCCGAGGTCAGGCCGTGCGGGGACATGCCCTGGGCGAGGGAGAGGCCGATCTGGGCGCCGGGCACCTGGCGGGCGCCGCATTCGCCGCGAAGCTGGCGGGCGACCTCGATCGTGTGCAGGCCGGACGGGCTGCCGCAGTGACTGTTGGACAGCAGGCCGCCGTCGGTGTTGCAGGGCATCGAGCCGCCGAGCCTGGTGTGGCCCTCGGCGAAGTACGCGGCGCCCTCGCCGAGCTTGCAGAAGCCGAGCTCTTCCAGGTCCCGCAGCATGGTGACGGTGAAGCAGTCGTACAGGCCGGCCACGTCGATCTCGTCCCGGCCGACGCCGGCCATGTCGAAGACCATGTCCCCGACCCGGCGCACCGCGTACCCGGCGCGCGGGAACCAGGGATCCTGGATCGTGGTGTAGAAGTCGGTGTACGCGCCCTCCGCGCCGCCGAGCACCCAGACCGGCGTCTTGCGGCAGTTCCTGGCCACCTCCGCGGAGGTGACCACGATCGCGTAGCCGCCCTCGTTGTCGAGCGCGCAGTCCAGCAGGTGCAGCGGCGAGCAGATCAGCCGCGAGCTCAGCACGTCGTCGACCGTGATCTCGCCGCGGCGGCCCATGATCGAGTCCGGGTTGAGGGTGGCGTGGTACCTATGTGTGACCGCGACCCGGGCCAGGTCTTCGGGGGTGGCGCCGAACTCGTGCAGGTAGCGTTCGGCCCACATCGCGTACCAGGTGGTCATGTACGCGCCGTGGACGTCGAAGGCCCACTCCCAGGTGCGCGGCGCGCTGTCCGGGACGGGGGTGCCGCGCGGGCCGATCTGGAAGCCGCCGTTGGCCCAGAAGATCACCACGACCTCGGCCATCCCGGCGTCGATCGCGGCCGCCGCCTTGGCCACGCCGCCCGAGGCCTGGCCGATGCCCATGAAGCCGAGCGGGCGGCCGCCGAGTTGTTCGGCCCACTGCATGTGGTAAACGAGGCCCGGGCCGTGCATCGACGATTCCATCGGGATGATGCCGTCGATGTCGGCCGGCTGCAGGCCGCTGTCGGCCAGCGCGCCCTTGATCGCCTCGAGCTTCAGGGACTCCTCGGTGCGGCCGAGCTTCTTGCCCTGGACGGTCGCGTAGACCCCGGTGATCGCGGCCATCCGCCGTGGGAAGGTCATGGGCTGATGCTAAGGACAGCCTGACGCGTGCGTCAAGGTTGCAGAACTATCGAAGTGACATTCGGAGCGGGATCGCGGCCGGATCCGGCGCGGCGGCCTGCGGGATCCGGCGCGGCGGCGGGGTCACCAGGTCAGGACGACCGCTTCCTCGACGGCCTCGCGGTTCGCGCGGCGCTTGCGGGCCTCCTCGGCGCGCTTCTGCCTGCGGCCCATGGCAACCTGGCCGTCTTCCTTGCTCACCACGGGGCGCGGCGTGGGCGCGAGCTCCCACAGGTCGTCGAGCAGCTTGTGCAGCACGTCGCGGCGCAGCGAGTAGTAGTAGTTGCGGCCCGACTTGCGCACGCTGATCAGCCCGGCGTGGTGGAGGATCTTCGTGTGGTAGGAGATGGTGGGCTTGGAGACCGGCAGCGTGTCCTCCAGCGTGATGCACGCCAGCTCGTCCACCGAGGCCATCTGCACGATGATGTTCCACCTGACCGGGTCGCTGAGCGCCTTGAAGATCTCGGTCGGTGGCTGTGGCGGCATGTCGTCCATGGTCATGATGTTCCCCGGTCGGCGCGAGTCCGCCGGTTATAGTTGCCGACGGTGAAGTATTTCAACATTGTATATCATTTAGGTAGGTCGCTCACAGAGGGAACGCTCAGCGTTTCTTGCGCTTGGGCGTTTCTTGCGCTTGGGCGTTTCTTGCGCCTGGCCGGTCAGCTCCTGGAGCGGACCCGGGGCAGGCCGAGCACGCGCTCGGCGACGATCTCGCGCATGATCTCCGAGGAGCCGCCATAGATGGTGCCGACGACGCCCCGCCGGAACGCCTCCTCCACCGCCGCGGACAGCGGCGCGTCGCCCGCCTCCCGGCTCAGCACGGCCTCGGCGCCGAGGATGTCAAGCAGGTCCCAGTGCTGGCGCTGCGCGCTCTCCGCGCTGAAGAGCTTCGCGGCCGAGCCCTCGGTGCCCGGCAGCCCGCCGGTCGCGGAGATCCACGCGGTCCGCATGCCGAGCAGCCGCGTCACCTCCGCGTCGATGGCGATCCTGGCCAGCCGCTCCTTGACGGTGGCGTCGTCGTAGACCCGGGTGCCGTCGTCGCGGCGAGTGCGCTGCGCCCAGGTCGCGACCCGTTCGGCCAGCGTCGGCCCGGATCTGCGGCCGCCGCCGCCCCCGCTGCGCTCGAAGACCAGGGCGACGTGCATGACGCCCCAGCCGCCGTCGACCGGGCCGATCCGGGCCGAGTCGGGGACCCGCACGTCGGTGTAGAAGGTGGCGTTCGTGCGCTGGCCGCCGAGCGTGTAGATGGGCCGGATCTCTACCCCGGGGCTGGTCAGCGGGACCAGGAAGGTGGTCAGGCCCTTGTGCTTGGGCACCTCGGTGTTGCTGCGGGTGAGCATGAAGACGTGGGTCGCCCGGTGGGCGGTGCTGGTGAACATCTTCTGCCCGTTGATCAGCCACTCGTCGCCGTCGCGCTCGGACCTCGTCTTGGCCGCCGCCACGTCCGAGCCCGAGTCGGGCTCGGTGTAGCCGAGCACGATGAGGATCTCGCCGCGCAGGGCGCCGCCGATGATCTCGCGCTTCTGCTCTTCCGTCGCGGTGTGCAGCAGCGTGTTGCTGATCATCTTGGTCGTGGCCCAGCCGTCCATGTGCAGGCCGGCGGCGTCGATCTCCTGCAGCAGCGCGGCCGCCATGTCCGGGTCGTTGTCCGTGCCGCCGTACTCGGCCGGCCAGCCCGCGCCGAGCCAGCCCTGCCCGGCGACCAGCGCGTGCAGTTCCGGGGTGTGGTAGCTGCCGGACACGCGCTGCTGCTCGGCCCACCGCGGGTCGACGTGTTCGGCCACCCAGTCGCGGGCGTCCTGGCGGTACTCGGCGAGCCTGTCGACTTCCCTGAAGTCCACGTTTACTCCTCGGTCTGGGTTCTGGCATCCGGGTAGACGAGGTCGGCGAGCCGCTGGTACTCCCGGCGCGAGTCGCCCAGGGCCAGCGGCCAGGCCTTGGCCCGGCGGAAGTACAGCTGGATGTCGTATTCGAGCGTGAAGCCGTAGCCGCCGTGGAACTGCAGGCACTCCCTGGTGGTACGGAACGCGGTTTCGGCTCCGAACAAGAAGGCCATGGAGGCCAGCGCCGTTGCCTGCGGCTGGCCCGCGTCCCTGGCCCAGGCCGCCTCGTAGACGAGCAGCTGGGCGCCGTCCCCCGCCACCGCCAGGTCGGCCAGGCGGTGCTGGATGGCCTGGAACGAGCCGATGATGACGCCGAACGCCTTGCGCGCCTTGACGTAGGAGACGCCGAGCTCGAGCGCGGCCGCGCGGAGCCCGCCGAGCGCCGCGGCCGTCAGCAGCTGCCACAGGCTGACGCCGTCTTGGTAGAGGTTGACGGCCTCCGGCCCGGAGGCCAGCACCGTCAGATCGCCGTCATCGAGGTGCCAGTTGGCCAGCGGGCTGGCGGCGAAGTTCGGGCTCGGCTCGACGTGCGGGCGGCCGGCGGGGTGGCCGGCTTGGCCGGCTTGGCCGGCTTGGTTGCCTGGCTTGCCTGGCCCGTCCGGCCCGGCCTGGTTGTCCTGGCTGTCCTGGCGCCTTCGCCCGTCCGGTTCGCCCGGCCCGCCCTGGCGCCTTCGGCTGATCGCGATCAGGCGGTCGGCGTCGAGCCCGACGACGACCTCGGCCACCGCGCCGGCGGGCACCAGCCGCAGCCGACCGTCACGGGCGG
>JASHTQ010000025.1 GCA_030040475.1 Streptosporangiaceae bacterium | reverse complement strand
ATGGCTCGGACGGCTCGCAGGACGTGGCCTAGGTGCTTGGGGTCGCCCATCTCGAAGGTGAAGCGGCTGAAGGCTACGCGGTCGCGGCTGGTGGTGACGTTGGCGGACAGGATGTTGACGTGCTGGTCGGACAGGACCCTGGTGACGTCGGACAAGAGCCTGGTGCGGTCAAGAGCCTCGACCTGGATGGCTACCAGGAACATCGAGCCGTCGGTGGGTGACCAGCGGACCTCGACCATGCGCTCGCGCTGAGTGCTGGTCAGGTGGGCCAGGTTGAGGCAGTCCGTCCGGTGCACGGAGACGCCGTGCCCGTGGGTGACGAAACCGGAGATCTGGTCGCCGGGGACCGGGGTACAGCAGCGGGACAGGCGCACCCAGACGTCCTGCGCGCCCACGACCTCGACGCCCGAGTCCGACGGCGCCCTGGTGGCCGGCGTCTTGGTCGGCAGCGTCGTCTCGGCCAGGTCCTCCTGCGCCCCTGCCAGCCCGCCGATCGACCTGATCAGCTTCTCGACGACCGACTGAGCGCTGACCCGTCCCTCGCCGACCGCCGCGTACAGCGCTGACACGTCCGTGTAGCGAAGGTCGCGGGCCAGCGTGAGCAGCGTGTCGGCGGCCGCGAGCCGCTGCAGCGGCAGGCCCTGCTTGCGGATGGCCTTGGCGATCTGGTCCTTGCCCGCCTCGACCGCGGCTTCCCTGCGCTCCTTGGAGAACCACTGGCGGATCTTGTTCCTGGCGCGGGGGCTCTGCACGAACTTGAGCCAGTCCCGGCTCGGTCCGGCCTCCTGGGTCTTGTTGGTGAAGATCTCCACCGTGTCGCCGGTGTCCAGGGTGGACTCCAGCGCCACCAGGCGGCCGTTGACCCTCGCGCCTATCGTCCGGTGTCCGACCTCGGTGTGGATGGCGTAGGCAAAGTCCACCGGGGTCGAGCCCTGCGGCAGCGCTATCACCTCGCCGCGCGGGGTGAAGACGTAGACCTCGGTCGTGGCCAGGTCGAACCGGAGGGATTCGAGGAACTCAGCCGGGTCCTCGGTCTCCCGCTGCCAGTCCACGAGCTGCCTGAGCCAGGCCATCTCCTGGGTCTCGTCCTTGGCGTCCTTGGCCCTGGTGCCGAAGACCGTCTCTTCCTTGTACTTCCAGTGCGCGGCTACCCCGTACTCCGACTTGCGGTGCATGTCCCAGGTCCGGATCTGCAGCTCGACCGGCTTGCCGCCCGGGCCGATGACCGTGGTGTGCAGCGACTGGTACATGTTGAACTTCGGCATCGCGATGTAATCCTTGAACCGTCCAGGGACGGGATTCCACCGCGCGTGGATGATGCCGAGCGCCGCGTAGCAATCCTTGACGGAATCGACGAGGACGCGGATGCCGATCAGGTCGTAGATCTCGTCGAAGCCGACGTTCCTGGCGATCATCTTCTGGTAGATCGAGTAATAGTGCTTGGGCCGGCCGGTCACCGTCCGGTTGATCTTGGCCTCGCGGAGGTCGCCTGAGACGTCCTCGATCACCTCGGAGAGGAACACGTCACGCCGCGGCGACCGGGCCGACACCAGGCGCGCGATCTCGTCGAAGCGCTTGGGGTACAACGTGGCGAACGCGAGATCCTCAAGCTCCCACTTCAGCGTGTTCATGCCGAGCCGGTGCGCCAGCGGAGCATAGATCTCAAGCACCTCGCGGGACTTGCGCTCCTGCTTCTCCCTCGGCAGGTAGCGCAGCGTCCGCATGTTATGAAGCCGGTCCGCGAGCTTGATCACCAGCACGCGGATGTCGCGGGACATCGCGACCACCATCTTGCGGACCGTCTCGGCCTCGGCCGACTCGCCGTACTTGACCTTGTCCAGCTTGGTGACGCCATCCACGAGGGCGGCGATGTCCTCACCGAACTCCCCGCGCAGCTCGGTCAGCGTGTAGGGGGTGTCTTCGACCGTGTCGTGCAGCAGCGCCGCGCAGATGGTCTGGGTCGGCATGCCGAGCTCGGCGAGGATGGTCGCCACCGCAAGCGGGTGGGTGATGTACGGATCGCCGCTCTTGCGCTTCTGGTCCCTGTGCCAGTACGCGGCCGTATCGTAAGCCCGCTCGATCAGGCGGATATCGGCCTTCGGGTGGGTGGCGCGCACGGTCTTGATGAGCGGTTCGAGCACCGGGTTAATCGTCGCGCCCCGCTGCGCTCCGAGCCGGGCCAGCCGCCGCCGTACCCCGACACTGGACGCCGCGACGTCGGCGGCCTGGCCCGCTGCCGCCGCAACCGCGGCCCTGGGCCCTCTGACCCGGCCCGTCTTGGCCTGGCCTGCGGACCGGCTTGCCGCGGCCCGTCCGGTTTTGGCCCGGCCGGCGGCGTCACCGTCGCCCTGCGGCTGGGTCCGGGCGGCCCGGGCGGAATTGGCTGCTGGCTCCTCGGGGGCCTTTGTGCTGTCTTCGGTTTGCGATGCCCGCGGGGTTGCGTTGGCCGCGTGACTACCAGGCACGCTCGCCGTCGCTGCCACCTCGGCCTGGTCGGCGTCGACCGCTGGATCGGTGTCCCGCGGCGCGTCCGGGGCTGCATCGACGGCTCTCGTGCCGGTAGTGATCACATCACCGGCCACTCGTGCCCCCTCATGTCTGCGAAGCAACTAGTCTACTTGGAGGATGTCAACACCAGGTCACATGCCTGAGATTCCTGGCCGGTGCGGCGCCTGCGGCTCCGGCCTCGCCGCCGACCGCTCCCCCGCGACCGTCAGCACAGCGAGGCCGCGGGCACGCGCGAAGGTGTGGGGTGTGCGGGACGGGAGGTGCGGCGGGGACGGGCGCGGGCTAGCTGGTGACTAGGGCGCGGAGGGGGAGGTCGGCTAGGCGGGCGCGGCCGTGCAGGAACGATAGCTCGAGAAGGACGGCGATGCCCGCCACCTGCGCGCCCGCGCGGTGTACCAGGTCGACGGTGGCGCGGGCGGTGCCGCCGGTGGCCAGGACGTCGTCGATGATCAGGACGCGGTCGGATTCGCGGAAGGCGTCGGTGTGCACCTCTAGGGTGGCGGTGCCGTATTCGAGCTGATAATCCTCGGCGTAGGTGGCGGCGGGCAGCTTGCCCTTCTTGCGAACCGGCACGAAGCCCGCGCCTAGGCAGCAGGCCACCGGGGCGGCGAGGATGAAGCCGCGCGCCTCGATGCCTGCCACCTTGTCCACGGGTCCGTGGCCAGCGGCCAGGCCGTCGATGACCGCGCCGAAGGCCGGGCCGTCGGACAGGAGCGGGGTGATGTCCTTGAACGTCACCCCGGGCTGCGGGTAATCGGGGACGTCGCGTATCCGGGTCGTAATCAGCTGGGTGAGCTCTTCGCGGGTCTGGTACGCGGGCTCCGTCATCCCTCAGCGCCGCTTCCTCTTGCCGGTCGGGCGGTGTCTCGCCGGGCCGCCGCTGCGCCGCGGCTGCTGACGCGGACCCGGGCGGACAGGCGTGCCCCGGGCCGCGGGAACGGTGCCGGTGCGCTCGGAAGCCGTGAGCTCGTCGCCGGGATCGCGGGACGACGATAGGTCATCGTCGTAAACGTCATCCACCGCCGGGTCGACCGCGGTGTCGACGTCGTCCTTGTCGAGTTGGACCGTCGCCGCCGTCGCGGTGGATCCGGTGCCGATCCGGGCCCGCCCGCCGGGCGCCTGCGCCTTGGCGGCGGCGGCGCGCATCGCGGCCCGGCCGCCGGCGGTGCGCACGGAGACGCGCTTGGCCAGGGCCTGGTACTGCGGCTCGCGTTCTTTCAGGTCGGCCAGGACCGGGGTGGCGATGCAGATCGAGGAATAGGTCCCCGACAGCATGCCGACGAACAGCACGAGCGCGAGTTCCTCCAGCTCGTTGTTGGCGCCGAGCAGCGCGATCGAGACCACGAGGATCGCCGTGACGGGCAGCAGCGCGATCAGCGAGGTGTTGATGGACCTGACCAGGGTCTGGTTCAGGGCCAGGTTGGCCGCCTGGCTGTAGGTGCTCCTGGCGCCGCCGAGCAGGCCGGCGGTATTCTCCCGGACCTTGTCGAAGACCACCACCGTGTCGTACAGGGAGTAGCCGAGGATGGTCAGCAGGCCGATCACGGTCGCCGGGCTCACCTGGAATCTGGCCAGCGCGTAGACGCCGGTGGCGATCACCAGGTCGTGCAGCAGGGCGATGAACGCCGCGACAGCCATCTTCCACTCGAACGCGATCGACAGGTAGATCACGATCACGATGAGGAACGCGATCAGCGCCTCGATCGCCTTGGTGGAGATATCGCTGCCCCAGCTCGCCCCGACCGTATTGGTGCTAATGGCGTCGGTATTGATGCCGAGCTTGGAAGCCAGCGAGTTCTCGACGTTGACGGTCTGCTGGCCGGTCAGCGCCTGGGTCTGCACCTGCCAGCCGTACGGACCGCCGTGTGCCTGCTGGACGATGGCGCCGCTGACGCCGCCGTCCTCGGTAGCGGTCTGCACTTCGCTCACCGTCGCGGACGGCGCGTTGAACTGGAAGACCGCCCCGCCCTTGAAGTCCACGCTGAAGTTGAGGTGCAGGACGAGCAGCGCCGCGACGCTGACCACCAGGATGACCCCGGAGATCGTGTACCACATCTTCTGGCGGCCGACGAAGTTGAGGGATACCTCGCCGCGGTAGAGCCGGCCGCCTATCTGGCCGAGGCGCGACATCATGCCCCCCTATTGCTGCGGGTCACGGAGCTTGGCCGGTGCCGCCGGACGGATTCGCGGCGAACCGAGGACCGCCACGGCGCACGGGCGCCGAGCCGGTTCGGATCCAGGCCGGACAGCGGGTGCCCGTTGCCGTAGAACCTGGTCCCCGCGAGCAGGGTGACCATCGGCTTGGTGAACAGGAACACCACCACGACGTCGATGATCGTGGTCAGGCCGAGCGTGTAGGCAAAGCCCTTGACCTCGCCGATCGCGAAGTAGTACAGCAGCACCGCGGCGAGGAACGAGACCGTGTCCGACACCAGGATCGTGCGCCTGGCCCGCTTCCAGCCGGCCTCCACCGCCGGTCTGAGCTGTTTGCCCTCGCGCACCTCGTCGCGCAATCGCTCGAAGAACACCACGAACGAGTCCGCGGTGATGCCGACCGCCACGATCAGGCCCGCGATGCCGGACAGCTCCAGGTTGAAGTTCTGGTACCTGGACAGCAGCACAACCGCCATGTAGGCGATCAGGGCCGCGATCGTCAGGCTGAGGACCGACACGATGCCGAGGCCCCGGTAGTACAAGAATGCGTACGCGACGACGAGGAGCAGGCCGATCGCGGCCGCGATCAGGCCGCCGTCCAGCTGGGACCTGCCCACCTGGGCCGAGACGGAGGTCTCGTAGAGGACCTTGAAGCTCAGCGGCAGCGACCCGTACTTCAGCTCGTTCTGCAGCTGGGTCGCCTGCTGCTGGGTGAAGTCGCCGGTGATCTGCGCGTTGCCTCCGGCGATGGCGCCCTGGATTTCCGGCGACGACACGACGTTGCCGTCCAGCACGATCGCCACCTGGTCCAGGTAGTAGTCGTCCGTGTCGCCGTCCTCGCCGGCGGTGTAGTACGTGTCATACAGGTGCGAGGTCAGCGTGCTGAAGGCCGAGGCGCCCTCGCCGTTCAGCGTCAGGTTGACCTGCCACTCGTTGCTCGTCGTGGACAGGCCGGCGGTGGCCTGCGTCACCCAGCTCCCCAGCACCTTCGCCTTGTCGAGCGCGAACTTGCCCCACACGAGCTGGCCGGTGGTGGAGTCGTAGTTGTAGCCGCAGGAGACGATCTGCGTGTTCTGGTTGTCGTAGTCCGCGGATTCGGTGTAGCCGACCTGGTTCTTCCACGCCTCGGTGTCGCCGGCCGTGCAGACCAGCTTGTTGAACAGGGCCAGCGTGCTCTTGTTCACCAGGCTCGCGTCACCGGAGGCAGAGCTGCTCACGGCCGGTGACGAGCTTGCGCTCGGGCTGGGGCTCGGGCTGGGGGATGCGGACGCCTTCGGCGAGGAGCTGGCCGAGGCACTCGCGGTGGGGCTGGGGCTCGGCGTCGCGCTGGCCGCGACGTCCGGGACGATCTTGGCGGAGGTGCTCGCGGTGCTCGTGGCGCTGGCCGTCGGCGTCGCAGTTGCCTTAGCGCTCGGGCTCGAGCTGATCCCCGGTGACGCGGTCGCGGACGCGCTGGGGCTGGCAGACGGGCTCGCGCTGGGGCTGGCCGAGGCGGACGACGAGGCGCTGGACGGCTCGAACAGCAGCACCTGGCGGAACAGCAGCAGGGCCTTCGCGCTCACCAGCTGGATCGTCTGCGCCGAGCCCTTGCCTGGCACGGTCACGATCAGCAGGTTGTCGCCCTGCGCCTGCACCTGGGCGCCGGAGTTACCTGTGCCGTTGACCCGCGACTCGATGACGCTGATGGCCGCGTTCATCTCCTGCGAGGAGGGAATCCCCCCGTTGGGCGTGGTTGCCGACATGGTGACCTGGGTCCCGCTTGACAGGTCCAGCCCGAGGCCCACCTTGAAGCGATGGGGCCACGCCGACGGGCTGAACAAGCTGGTACCGAGGATTCCCAGCAGCATCGCCACCAGGAGGACGGCCAGGACCGTCAGCGCCCGCCCCGGATGCGGGGCGGTCTTGCTAGGAGGTGCCACTTCTCTGCCTGTCTATGATCGGTCGTTGCTCATCCCGGCCGACGCCAGGAACACGCTAGTCCTTGTCTGAGGTGGCCAGGTGATCGTCGCGGGAGCTGTCGTGCTCCTCGTCTTCCTCCGCTGACCCGGCGTCCTCGTGGTCCTCGACGTCCTCGGGCTCGTCGTCGTACGAGGCGTCGTCCGCGGGGACCTCTTCCTCGACGCCGTCACCTGGACTGATGACCTCCATGATGGCACGCTTCATGTAGCGGACCTCCACCCCGGGCGCGACCTCGAGGATCACGTCGTCGCCGTCGACCGCCGTCACCGTGGCGTACATGCCCGCGGTGGTGCGTACCCTCGCCCCCACGCTGACGCCGCTCTGTCGCTGCATGGCCTGCTGCTGACGGCGCCGCTGCGGCCTGATCATCAGGAAGTAGAAGCCGATGAAGACCAGGGCGATCAGCAGAATGAAGGTGAACTCGCTGCTGCCGCCTTTGCTAGTCGACGACGCTGCCACGGTTGCTGCGATTGTCCCCATGACCGGGGTGTCCTTCCAGTTGGTTCGGTGAGCGGTCACGGCACGGGCCAGTGACCAACTGCCGAAGTTTAGCCGCGCTTTGTCCGCGCACCAACAGGCTACGAGGTTTTCCTTGGTGATCGTGACCTGGTCGCGATCTAATCGAACAAGGTCGGCAGCTCGGCGAGCGACGCAGGGGGCGCGAGGCCCAGGTGCGCCCAGCCTGCCGCGGTGGCGACCCGGCCGCGCGGGGTCCGCACCATCAGCCCGCAGCGGACCAGGAAGGGCTCCGCCACCACCTCGACCGTCTCAGCCTCCTCGCCCAGCGCGACGGCCAGCGTGGACAGGCCGACGGGCCCGCCGCCGAACCTGCGGATCAGCGCGTCGAGCACGCCGCGGTCGAGCCGGTCGAGGCCGTGCTCGTCCACCTCGTAGAGCTCGAGCGCGGTCCTGGTGACCTCCCTGGTCACTATGCCGTCGGCGCGGACCTCGGCGTAGTCGCGGACCCGGCGCAGCAGCCGGTTCGCAATCCGCGGCGTCCCACGGGACCTGGTGGACAGCTCCCTCGCGCCCTCGTCGGTGAGGTTGACCCCGAGCAGCAGCGCCGACCTGCGGATGATGTGCTCGAGCTCGTCCGGGGCGTAGAAGTCCAGGTGCGCGGTGAACCCGAACCTGTCCCGCAGCGGAGCGGGCAGCAGGCCTGCCCGCGTCGTCGCCCCGACCAGGGTAAACGGCGCGATGTCCAGCGGGATCGCGGTCGCGCCCGGTCCCTTCCCGATCACCACGTCGACGCGGAAGTCCTCCATGGCCAGGTAGAGCATCTCCTCGGCGGGCCGGGCCAGGCGGTGGATCTCGTCGATGAAGACCACCTCGCCCTCGCTGAGCGTGGACAGCACCGCGGCCAGGTCGCCGGAGCGCTCGATTGCCGGGCCGCTCGTGATGCGCAGCGGCGCGCCGAGTTCGGCGGCGACGATCATCGCGATCGTGGTCTTGCCCAGGCCGGGCGGGCCGGACAGCAGCAGGTGATCCGGCGGCCGGCCGCGCCGCAGCGCGCCGGTGAGGATCAGCGACAGCTGCTCGCGGACGCGCGCCTGGCCGACGAACTCGGTGAGCCGCTTGGGCCGCAGCGCGCTCTCGATGACTTTCTCGTCCGCGTCGGCAAGCGGCGAGACGAGATCATCGCTCGAGTCTTTCCCGCGCGCTCCGGCCTCGGCATCGGTCATTGCTTGCTCAGCCTGCGGAGGGCGGCGCGAAGCGCCGTGGCGACGTCCACGTCTGCGTTAGCCCCGTTCGGGCCGGCCAGGGCGCCCTCCTCTTCGAGGGCCGCGATCGCCTGGTCGGCGTCCCTGGCCGACCAGCCCAGGTTGACCAGGCCAGACTGCACCTGGTCCCGCCAGGAGGGGACGCGCGCGGACGGCCTGGCGCCTGGCACGCCGTCGCCCACCTCGCCAGGCGGCCCGAGCTTGTCCCTCATTTCCAGCACGATCCGCTGCGCTCCCTTCGTGCCGATGCCGGGGACCATTGTCAGTGCCTTGAGGTCCTCGGCCGAGATCGCGCGGCGCAGCGCGTCGGGCGTGTGCACGGCCAGCATGGCGAGGGCCAGCCTCGGCCCGACGCCGCTCGCGGTCTGCAGCAGCTCGAAGACGTTACGTTCGTCCTCGGACCGGAAGCCGTACAGGGTCAGCGAGTCTTCCCTGACCACCAGGGAGGTGGCCACCTGAGCCTGCTCGCCGGGCCGCAGGGCCGCCAGCGTGCCCGGGGTGCACTGCACCCGCATCCCGACGCCGCCGACCTCGATGACGGCGCCGTCGGGCGCGATCCCGGCGACCGTTCCCCGCAAGTGAGCGATCACGCGCTGCCTCCTGTGCTCACACCGTCACCTGGCCACGGTCACCTGGCGGGCAGTCCTGGCCGCGGCCAGCCGGAGCCGCTCGCCGCCGTCCCGCCACAGGTGGCAGATCGCAAGCGCCAGCGCGTCGGCCGCGTCGGCCGGGCGCGGCGGGTCCGCCATCCGCAGCAGCTTACTGACCATCGTGGTGACCTGATCCTTGTCCGCGCGCCCGCTGCCGGTGACGGCCGCCTTGACCTCGCTGGGCGTGTGCGTGCCGACCGGCAGCCCGCGGCGGGCGGCGGCCACGATCGCGACCGCACCCGCCTGGGCCGTGCCCATTACCGTCCGGACGTTCTGCTGGCTGAAGACCCGCTCCACGGCCACCGCGTCGGGCTGGCAGTCATCGAGCCAGCGCTCGATCTCCGTCTCGATCGCCAGCAGCCGGACGGCGATGTCGTCCCCGGCCGACGTCCTGATGACGCCGACCCGGACCAGCCGCAGCGCCCGGCCCGGCGCGCCGTCCACCACCCCGATGCCGCACCTGGTCAGGCCCGGGTCGACGCCGAGCACCCGGGTCGGGTGCGGCGCGAAGGTCAGGCTCACCAAGGCTCTCCATCTCGCGTGCGCGAACATCTGTTCGGTCCTGTACCCATGAACCTACAGGCCGGCGGCAGCCAGGTCGCGCACCGCGCGCGGCGTGTCGGCACCGGGATCCTGACCGGTCGAGCCACCGGGGAGAAGCGGCCGGCGCTGGCGGGGCACCACGGCTCGTTCGGGATAAAAGATAAAGGACCTGTGCCGGGGCGGACGGTCAGCTGTCAGCCGAGCTTCTCCATGATGTCGTCGGCTACCGAGTAGTTCGCGTAGACGTCCTGCACGTCGTCGGAGTCCTCGAGCGCCTCGATCAGCCGGAACACCCGCTTGGCCTGGTCCTCGTCCAGGTCGACCTCGACGCTGGGCAAGAACGCAACGTCGGCGGAGTCGTAGTCGATCCCGGCGTCCTGCAGCGCCTGCCGGGTCGCGACCATGTCGGTGGGCTCGGACACGACCTCGATCGACTCGCCGAGGTCGTTGACCTCTTCCGCGCCCGCGTCGAGCACGGCCGCCAGCACGTCGTCCTCGGTCACCCCACCCACCTCCCCTCCCCCCCTCTTGTCGACGATGACCACGCCCTTGCGGTGGAACAGGTACGACACGGACCCCGGGTCGGCCATCGAGCCGCCGTTGCGGCTGAACGCGGTGCGCACGTCGGACGCGGCGCGGTTCCTGTTGTCGGTCAGGCACTGCACGAGCACGGCGACACCGCCGGGGGCGTAGCCCTCGTAGGTGATGTTCTCGTACTGCGCGCCGCCTGCCTCCTGGCCGGAGCCACGGCGGAGGGCACGCTCGATGTTGTCGTTCGGGACGGAGCTCTTCCTGGCCTTCTGGATGGCGTCGAACAGTGTCGGGTTGCCCGCCGGGTCTCCGCCGCCGACGCGCGCGGCGACCTCGACATTCTTGATCAGCTTGGCGAACAGCTTGCCGCGCTTGGCGTCGACCACCGCCTTCTTGTGCTTGGTGGTGGCCCACTTGGAGTGGCCGCTCATGCGTTGTCCTTCACAATGTCAACGAATAGCTCATGAATACGCCGGTCTGGGGTCAGCTCAGGGTGGAAGGCCGTGGCCAGCAATGGCCCCTGCCGGACGGCGACGATCCTACCCGTGCGGTGTTCGGTGCCCAGAATGGCGACGTTCTCACCGGTGTGCTCCACCCACGGCGCCCTGATGAAGACCGCCCGGAGCTCTCCCGTGCCAGGCACGCCGGACAGCGCGATGTCGCGCTCGAAGGAATCCACCTGACGGCCGAACGCGTTCCGCCGCACGGTCATGTCGATGCCGCCGAACGTCTGCTGGCCGGCCACGCCGTCGACGAGCCGGTCCGCCAGCATGATCATCCCGGCGCAGGACCCGAAAGTCGGCAGGCCGGATGCGATCAGCTTACGCAGCGGGTCGAGGACCTCGAAGGCGACGGAAAGCCGCCACAGCGTGGTCGACTCCCCGCCGGGGATCACCAGCCCGTCCAGCAGGCCGAACTCCTCCTGACGGCGCACGGGAACCGGCCTGGCGCCGGCCGCTTCGAGCGCGCGCAGGTGCTCGGGGACGTCGCCCTGGAGGGCGAGCACCCCGATCACGGGCCTGGCGGGCGGCGTCATGCCGGCTCTTACCAGCCGCGGCCTGCGTAGTGCTGGTCGGGGGGGAGGGTGTCCAGGTTGATGCCCACCATGGCCTCGCCAAGGCCGCGGGAGACCTTGGCTACCACGTCCGGGTCGTCGTGGAACGTGGTGGCCTTCACGATCGCGGCGGCGCGCTTTGC
>JASHTQ010000319.1 GCA_030040475.1 Streptosporangiaceae bacterium | reverse complement strand
GCGCCTGGGCCGCCGCCGGGGCCGGGGCCGGCGCCGGGGCCTGCTTGGGGGCCGGGGCCGCGGGAGGCCGGCGCGCGGGACCGGGTGGTGACCGCGAGCGGGTAGCCCTGCGGGTCGCAGATGACCACGTCGGCGCCGGGCAGCAGGTCGGCAAGCTCGTCGGCGAGGCGGGCCAGGCCGCCGCCGGTCAGCGCGATGCGCAGGAACGCGTCGTGCATCTCCTGCCGCCTGGCCAGCGCGGCGGCCTGCCGGTTGACGATCGTCTCGAACGTCTGGCTGAGCACGTCGTCGAGCGGGCAGGTTGCCGGGATCACCACGATCGGGAAGCCGACCTGGTCGGCCAGCTCGACCGCGGCGGGCGGCACCTCGGCGAGGTACTCATCCAGCTTGACGCCCAGGCCCGCCAGGCCGTTGGCGGCGAGCTGCTCGATCAGCCTGCAGAATTCGCCGGGCAGGTCCGCGGGCTGGCGGCGCAGCGGATACCCGGTGGTGAGCAGGAACTCGTCCTGCTTGGTCCAGCGCACGATGTTCGGCACGGTCATCACGTTCAGGCGGCGCACCACCCGGTCCAGGCCGCCCTCGCCGGCGATGATCCGGGCGCCGCGCATGGCGTCCTGGCCCAGCATCTCGCGGACGGTCAGCCCGTCGGTCGGGGTGTGGGCGCCGCGAGCGCGCCGGATCGGCACCGGGTCAGCCCGGATCGCTGGCCGACGGCGGGTCCGCTGGGGACGGGGCCGGATGGGGCTGGGTCGCGGGCAGGGACGTGCACGGGTCCTCGACCAGGCTGCGGGCCCAGGCCAGGTCGGCCTCGCTCGGGGTGATCTCGGCTTCCGCGTCGAGCAGCTGCGTCGGGTTGTCGGTGATCATCCGCGTCACCTGGGCCATCGACACCCCCTTCTCGTAGATCGTCTGCGCGAAGATGCGCAGCGCCTCGGACGGCATCGGGTTGTGCCGCTGCCCGGTGTCGGAGACCAGCAGGCAGCGCGACGCGCCGATGCGCTGCACGGCCGCGACGACCTTCTCCGGCGCGGCGTACTGCCAGGCCGGCGACACCGTGCAGTAGCCGAACTCAGGCATCGCGCCCATCCTGGCCACCTCCTCAAGGGTGTCCAGGTCGAGGTTGGGGACGCGGAAGTAGGGGTGGGTGATGACGATCTTCTCCACGCCGACCGACCGGGCCTCGCGGACCAGCGCCACGATCTCCCGCGGCGCCAGGTGCGAGGTGCCGAGGATCGCGCCGTGCTCGGCGACCAGTTCGAGCACCTCCTTGACCTCGGGCCGCAGCTTGCCCTCCTTGTCCGCGACCCAGATCCCCTCGGCCTGGCTCCGGCCGCCCTGCTGGGAGTCGTAGCCGCCGGTGCCGCCGTGGATCTCGGCGTGGTAGCCCGCGTCCACGGTCGGCATCCAGACCTCCTTGCCGCCGAGGCGCAGCGACGCCTCGACGGCCGCGGGGTTGATGCCGCCGACGTAGTAGTTCAGCACGATCCCGCCGAACACCCGGATGCCGGGGATGACCCGCTGCACCAGGTAGGCGCGGGACACGGTGTTCTCGTGATGGCACTTGAGCATGATGGCCTTCAGGCCCGCGTCGCGGGCCGCCCGGACGATGTCGAAGTCGTCCGCCAGCCGGGGGAACAGGTCGGGGTACGGGTGGCAGTGCAGGTCCACCGCGCCGGTCACGTCCACAAGCGGCCCGCCGTAGGTACGCCTGGTCATTGATGTTCCTCCCGGTGCTAAATGTGTATGTTCCTCGGGTGTATGTCAATGTTTGCCGTCTATCAGGCAAGCCTGTCGGCAACTATCGCCTGGCTCCGGTGAACAGGACGGCGACCCGGTCGTCGTCGCCGACGTCGCCGCGGCGCCGCATCTCGAGCAGCCCGCCCAGGCCCGCCGAGCCGGTCGGGTCGACCGGGACCCCGGTCGTCGTCGCGGCCAGCTCGTTGGCGGCTACCAGCGAATCCTCGGTCACGACCAGCGGCCGCCCGCCGGTCAGCAGCATGCCTTCCACCACGGCCCGCCAATCGTAGGTCTCGTCGTCGAGGATGCCGGTCGCCACGCTCCGCGGCGGCTCCGGCCACGGCCGCATGAACTGCGCCCGGTTCGCCGCGGCCTGGGCCATGGCGCGGCGCACCGCCGCGTTGTCTGGCTTGCCTGGCAGCAACGCCCGGACGCGTCCGTAGGCTTGCTCGAGCGGGTGCGCGCCGTAGGTCTGCACGGTATGAACGCGGGGCAGCCGGCCCAGGGCGCCGAGGTCCGCCGCCTCGCGCAGCGCCTGGATGCACGCGCTGGCCAGGGCTCCCCCGCCGACCTGGATCACCAGGTGATCCAGGTGGCCAGGCCCGGCGGACCCGCCAGGTCCGCCGGGACCGCCGGGACCGCCGCGGCCGCCGGGCTGGCCGGCGGCAAGGTCGGTCACCAGCTCGTAGCCCAGGGTCAGGCCGCCCTCGATGGCCAGGCCGTTCTCGGTGCCCTGGGTGGTGAACGGCACCGCGCCCCGGTCAAGTTCCTCGCGCAGCCGCAGGTAGGCGGGGTCGCCGGGGACGCCGGGGACGCCGGGCAGGCGCGGGCAGGCAACCACCTTGGCCTGCAGGTCCGCCAGGCGGCTCACGATGGCCGGGTCGGCGTCCGGCGGCACGAACACCGTCAGCCGCCAGCCGCCCGCCCGGGCCAGCACCGCCGCGGCGAGCGCCGCGTTGCCGCAGCTCGCTATCGCCAGGTCGGGGCGATCGGCGGGGTCGAGCAGGCCGGCCTCCGCCAGCACCGCCAGGTGGATGAGCACGCCCATCAGGTGCCTGCCCTTGTGCGAGCCGGACACGTTGGCTGTCTCGTCCTTGACCCACACCCCGCCGGCCGGGGAGAGGCCGAGCGCATCGCTCAGCGCCCCGCTGCGGAAGAACGGCGTGGCGCGGAACCCTCGCCCGTCCACCTCGGCGACCGCGGCGTCAAGCGAGGCCACCAGGTCCAGGTAGGCGGCGTCGGAGACGCCGCGGGCCATCGCCACGTGGTGGGAGTGCATGAGCGTGCGGTAGCGCACGAACGGGTTCGGCTCGCTGCCGGGAACGCCGAGGTCCCCGGCGGGCAAGCGGACGGCGGCCGGATCGAGCACCCGAACCAGCACGTGATCGGCCTTGTCGGTGCCGGCCCGCGGGCAGCGGAACGGGAACCGGTCGCCGGGGTCGGCGACGTAGTCGCACCCCGAGCACCGGATCGTGCTGGCCAGCCGGGTCGTCATGCCGGGTCAGGCCGCCAGGCCGGTGCGGGAGTTGAACTCCGCGATCATCGCGTCCCAGGCCGGGAGCAGGTCGCGCAGGCCGGTCCAGAACCGCTGGTCGCGGCGCGCCTCGAAGTCGGGCAGCGAGACCCCCTGCTGCTCGACCCAGGTGTAGTAGCCGAGGTTGAAGATGCGGTCCCTGTCCGCCCTCGTCGTCTCGAGCAGGTCGTCGGTGCCGGCGCCGAGCATCCACCGGCCGAAGACCTCGGCCGCGTCGGCGGGCCCGAACCCGGCGGGGAAGTCGCGGGCGGCGATCCGGTCCCGCTCGCTGCCGTACATCGCCGCCGGGTCGGTCGCCACCGTCAGCACCACGTCGTCGGGGCCGAGCCGCAGGTACTTCGCGGTCTTGACGGCGGCGAGGATGTTGCAGACGCTGGACAGCCCGAACGCGGGCAGCGCCGCGAGCACCGGCTCGGGAACCCGGCGCGCGCGCAGGTAGTCCCGGCCCGTCTCGGCGGCGAACAGCACGGAGAGCTGATCGGTGGCGCGGTCGGAGATCGCGGTCACCAGGTCGGTGTACATCACGTTGTGGATGAGCGGGATGTGCTTGTCGCCGATGCCCTGGATGTTGTGCTCGCCGTAGCCGTTGGCCAGCATCGTGGGGCACTCGAGCGCCTCCACCCCGACGATCTTGGTGCCGTAGCGCTCCTTCAGGTAGTCGCCGGCGCCGATGGTGCCCGCCGAGCCCGACGCCGCGACGAAGGCCCGCAGCCGGAGCGCGGGGCCGGCCGGCTCGGCAGCGGCGAGCGAGTCGAACACCGCGGCCATCGCCTGCCCGGTGCACAGGTAGTGGACGAGGTGGTTACCGAACTCCGAGAACTGGTTGATGATGACGTTGCCCGGATCTTCGGCCAGCTCGGCGCACTTGTCGTAGATCTCCTTGACGTTGCTCTCGGTGCCCGGGGTCCTGATGACGTCCTTGGGGTCGGTGACCCAGTCCTCGAGCCAGGCGAAGCGCTCCCGGCTCATCCCCTCGGGCAGCACCGCCACGCCGCGGCAGCCCATCAGCCGGGAGATCGCCACGCCGCCGCGGCAGTAGTTCCCCGTCGACGGCCAGACGGCCCGGTCCCTTTCCGGGTCGAAGGTGCCGGTGACGATCCTCGGTGCCAGGCAGCCGTAGGCGGCGAGCACCTTGTGCGCCCGGATCATCGGGAACGTCTCGCCGATGGCCACCACGATCCGCGCGTCCACGCCGGTGAGCTCGCCGGGCAGCACCACGTGCACCGGCGCGGCCGCCCGGCCCGCCCGCCCGGCGTCGTTGTACCAGTGCACCCGGAACAGGTTCCGCGGGTCCGCGTCGTCCGGTCCCACCCCGGCCAGCGCCGCGGTTACCCGGGCCGGGATCGTGTCGGGCGCGGCCAGCTGCGCGAACGTCGGCAGCAAGATGCCCGCCCGGCGCAGCCAGTCGACCGCGCGGGCGTAGACGTCGCGGTCGACGACCTCGCTGCCCAGCCCCATTGACGTCATCTCAGTCCGCCTCCTTGAGTTCGTCGCGCGCGTCGAGCTCTGCAGCATCGATTAGGCAGAGCACCCGCTCGGGCGTCATCGGCAGCTGGTCGGGCCGGGCGCCGGTCGCGTCGGCGATCGCGCTGGCGATGGTCGCGGCCACGTTGCCGATCGGCGGCTCGCCGATGCCGCGCGCGCCGAGCGGGCCCTTGCCCTCACCGCTCTCCACGATGTCGACGAGCACGTCGGGGTAATCCTGCGCGTTCGGGATCAGGTAGTCGGCGAACAGGGCCGCCTGCGGATGGCCGCCGGCCAGCGCCATGTCCTCGGTGAGCGCGTAGCCGAGGCCCTGCATGGCGCCGCCCTGGATCTGCCCCTGCACCCGCATCGGGTTGATGGCCCGGCCCACGTCGTGGCATGCGGCGTAGCGCAGCACGGTCACCTGCCCGGTCTCGGCGTCGACCTCGACGTCGGCCGCGTGCGTGCCGTAGGTGTAGTCGGGGAACGTGTCGCCCTGCCCGGCCCGCGGGTCGAACGCGCCCGCCTCGGCCCGCCAGGTGGACAGGTGCGCCGTGCTGACGGAGCGCTGGTCGCAGGCGGTGGCGAGCTCGGCGAGCGTGAGGCTCACTCCCGGCGCGCCCGCGCCCGCAGCTGCGGGCCGCACGACGCCGTCGGTGAACTCAAGCTCGTCCTCGGCCACGCCGAGCAGGTCGGCCGCCACCGGCGCCATCCGGTCGCGCAGCTCGCGGGCCGCGTGCAGCACCGCGTTTCCTGACATGTACAGCTGCCTGGTGGCGAACGTGCCGCCGGCCGGCGGGTTGAGCGCGGTGTCGCCGATGTAGACGCTGATGTCGTCGAGCCGCGCGCCGAGCACCTCGGCGGCGATCTGGCACAGGCTTGCCGCCTGCCCGGCGCCGAGATCGGTGATCCCGCTGCGGATCAGCAGCGTGCCGTCCGGCTGCAGGCTCAGCCAGGCGGACGCCCGGTCGCGGAACCAGATCGTCCGGCCGTACGGGTGCCGGTTGCAGCCGAGGCCGCGGCCGACCAGCTTGCCAGGCCCGGACGGCCTGGGGGGCTCGCCGAGCAAGGCGAGCGCGCGGTGCATGGTCTGGCCGATCTCCACGCAGGTGTCCAGCCGCTCCCCGGTCGGCAGCAGGTCGCCCTTGGCCAGGAAGTTGCGCTCCCGCACCTCGGTGCGGGACAGGCCGAGGCGCTCGGCCAGCCGGTCCATCTGGCCCTCGTAGCCGTACACCACCTGCATCGCGCCGAACCCGCGGAAGGCACTCGCCGGGGTGTTGTTCGTGAACACCGCGGCCGAGGTGATGCTGGCGTTCGGCGCCTGGTAGGGCCCGCAGGCGCAGGCGGCGCCCGCGAACAGCACCCGCGGCGACAGGTTGGGGTAGGCGCCCGCGTCGCCGAGGATCTCCACCTGCTGCGCGGTGATCGTGCCGTCCAGGCTCGCCCCGGTCCGGTACCGCATGACGAACGGGTGCCGCTTGGTGCTCGCGGCCAGCGACTCCTGCCGGTCCCAGATCATCCGCACCGGCCGCCTGGTCCGCCAGACCAGCAGCGCGAGGAACGGCTCGACGGTCATGTCCTCCTTGCCGCCGAAGCCGCCGCCCATGTAGGCCGCGATCACCCTGACCTTGCTCTGCGGCAGCCGCAAGATCTGCGCGATCGTGGCCGCGTGCTCGATGACCTGGGTGGACACCCGCAGCGTGAGCACGCCGTTCTCCAGCCACCCCACCCCGGCCTCCGGCTCGAGGTAGGCGTGCTCGACGTGCTGGGTGCGGTACTCCCCCTCGACCACCACGTCGGCGGCGGCCATGGCCGCCGCCGCGTCACCGCAGCGGATCTGCCAGCTCACCAGCGTGTTGCCGACGTCGTGCACGCGCGGAGCGCCGTCGGCGCGGGCCGATTCGACGTCGAAGACGCCGGGCAGCTCCTCGTAGTCCACGCTCACCAGCTCGGCCGCCTCGTCGGCGAGCTGCTGGGTCGCGGCGGCGATCACCGCCACCGGCTCGCCGAAGTACCGGACCCGGTCGGCGGCCAGCACCGGCATCGTCACCTCGAGCTCGGCCAGGCCGCCGCTTGCCCGCTCCACGATCTGGTTGTGCGGCACGTCGGCCGCGGTGAGCACGGCGGCGACGCCGGGCAGCGCGCGCGCCGCGGCGACGTCGATGCCGGTGATCCTGGCGCTCGGCAGCGGGCTGCGGACCACCCGGCTGTACAGCATGCCGGGCAGCTGCCAGTCCGCCGCGTAGTGCAGCGACCCCTTGACCTTGTCCACGAAGTCGTGGTGGGCCGGCGAGGTGCCGACGACCCGGTAGCCCGACCTGGACTCGGTCAGCCTCGTCAGCCGCTGATCGGCGGTCGTCATTGCCCGCCCGCCAGGTCGGCGTCGGCGTACTCCTCGATCGCGTCGAGGATCTTGGTGTAGCCGGTGCACCGGCACAGGTTGCCGACCAGCGCGTACCTGATCTCCTCCCGGCTCGGCCTGCCGCGGCCCTGGTCGCGGTGGCGCCGCACCAGGTCCAGCGAGGTCAGCACCATGCCAGGGGTGCAGAAGCCGCACTGCGAGGCGCCGCGGCGCAGGAAGCATTCCTGCAGCGGGTGCAGCGAGTCGTCCGGGCCGAGCAGCCCGCGCATCGTGGTCACCTGGCGGCCGACGGCCTGCACCGCGAGGGTCAGGCAGCCGTTGACCGGCTCGCCGTCAAGCAGCACCGTGCAGGTGCCGCAGATCCCCTCGCCGCAGCCGTACCGGACGTCGGCCAGGCCGAGCTCGTCGTGCAGCACGTCGAGCAGCGTCTGTGACGGCTGCACCCAGACCTCGTGGTCGCGGCCGTTGACGGTCAGCACGAGCTGGAGCTTGTTCACGCGGCGTCTCCCGCTGGGGCGTCTCCCGCTGGGGCGCCGGCGGCCCGGGCGCGGGCCTGGCGGAGCGCGCGGGCGGTGAGCACCCGGGCCAGCCGGACCCGGTACGCCGCGGACGCGTGCACGTCATCGGAGGGTTCCAGGTGCCCGGCGATCCGCGCCGCGGCCGCGTCGAGATCCTCGTCGAGGCTGCTGCCGGCCAGCCCGGCGTCGGCCAGCGTGACCCGATCCG
>JASHTQ010000318.1 GCA_030040475.1 Streptosporangiaceae bacterium | reverse complement strand
TGGCATCGGAGGCGACTACAAGTCCGCCGTGGCCGCGATGGTCAGCCGACGGGCGTGTGCAGAGTCGGTGGGCCCCGTTCTTGTGAGGCGCGTGTGCCACGAGTTCTGGTCCGGCCGGTGCTTCCGGTGGGGTGCGTGTCCCCCCGGCCCCGATAGGCAGGGCTTGTGCGTCACGAGCCCCGATCCGGTCGGCGCGGCTGGCGGGTGCGTGTGCCCCCGGCCCCGATTGGCGGGGTCTGTGCGCCACGAGCCCCGTACGCGCGCCGACCAGCGCGGACTGGGGCAGGCGGTTACAGGTGCACTGTGGCCTGGATGGCCAGCCGGGTGCGTGCAGGGCTGGTGTCGTCCCCTCTTCGGTACCCAGTGGCCCGCTCCGTCCCTCTGCGGCCGCCCAGACGTGGTGCCAGTGTGACGCTGAGCAGCTTGCGGTGCAGCCGGGGCCTCCGGGCCGCGGCCCGAGGGGAATGAAACCCCGGTTCCAGTACCTCCCAGGGTGCTGGAACCGGGGTTTCATTCCGCGGCGGCGGCTCCGCCCGGGGGCCGCCATCGGCGGGCGGGCGGGGCGGGGGCCCTGCCGGGCGGCGAGGCGGGGCGGGGGCCCTGCCGGGCGGGCGGATGCGTGCGGGGTTGGGCTTGTTCCGTCTTCGGTAACCGGTGGCACGCCCCGTCTCTGCGGCCGCCCAGACGTGGTGCCAGTGTGGCGCTGAGCGGCTTGCGGTGCAGCCGGGGCCGGGGTCCCGGGCCGCGGCCCTGGGAATGAGACCCCGGAATCACGTCCCAGTCCACCAGGCCGCTGCCATCGCGGAAAGACACGTTCCAGTTATATTCGGGACTCCTGGGAGTGCCCTTTTCGGTATCGCCAAAGTTCACCCGCACAGTCCGGTAAGACCACTGGCCGCTCATTTTCTGCCTCCCTCTTTCCTCCGGCTGCTGGTGCGACACCACGCCGACCGGACGGGAGCGCTCCGGCGGGCAGGCAGAGACCGGTGCTGCCGGGAGGCTCGCGGGTCGGCGGCCCGGTCAGTTGGTTGCCGCCGGGGGTACTGCCTGCTTAAGGCGTCACACTTCGCGGGTCCGTGCGGGCGTGATAACACGTAGTTCATGAAGATGAGGCTGGCGGCGCTGGCCTTGGTCACGGTGGCCGGGTGCGCGACTTCGGCGACCGCCTCCCCGGCCCACGCCGGCTGGTACGCGGAGCACAGCGGCACGACGAACACCCTGTACGACGTGGGGTGCCTGACCGCGTCGCACTGTTTCGCGGTCGGGAACGCCGGGACCTTGCTGGCCACGACGAACGGCGGCGGCACCTGGTCGCGCGAGGCTAGCCCGGCTGGGGCGCCGCTGTACCGGATCGCCTGCGCGGCCTCGGCCTCCTGCTACGTGATCGCCCGGCCGGAGACCATCGTGGTGACGCATGACGGCGGGGCGCACTGGACCGCCCGCAGGCTCCCCCTCGGCATCTCCAAGCTCGCGCAGCCGGGGTGCGTGATCGGTGACGGCACGTCTCCCCAGGGAGAGATGCCGTGCCGCCTCGGGCTGCTGGACATCTCCTGCCACAGCGCTCTCACCTGCTACGCGGTCGCGACCGGACCCGGCGGATACGACACCAATCCCATCTCCGCGACCAGCGCACCAGGCAGTTCCCTGTGGCTGACCCGGAACGGCGGGACCACCTGGACACGCCAGTCGATCCCGACCGGCGTGGAATGCAACGGAGACTGCAGCGCGCAGTACGGCTACCCCCTGGAATGGGTCTCCTGCACCCCGTCGGGGCCGTGCTGGGCCGGAGGCAACCAGCTCATCGGGAGCCACGAGGGGTTCGCCTCCGCGTTGCTGATGACGCCGACCCCCGGCGGGTCGTGGCGTCTTGAGCCGGGCTGCCCCGCCGACAGCCCCTGCTCCGAGCCGCCCACGGACCTGGGCACCTGCCCCTCCGCCGCCGGCTGCTACGCGGTCAACAATTCCAACCCCTTCGGCGACGGCAGCAGCACCGTGGGCATCTACACCGCAACCGGGCAGAACGGCCCCAGCGTCACGGCGCCGTCCGGCCTGTTCATCAACGCCATCGCCTGCCCGGCCGCGCGCACCTGCTATACCGCCGGCGACGGCGGCGTCATCCTCCGCACCACGAACGGCACCAAGTTCACGCAGGTCAAGACCCCCGCCAAGGAGAACCTGGACGGCATCACCTGCGTCACCGTCTCCGACTGCTACGCCGTGGGCGCGGCCGGCACGATCGAGGCCGTCGGCTAACGGGGCAACCCGCGGCCGACGGGCTCACGCGTCCGTGCGAAGCGCCGGGGGCAGCAGGGCGGGCGGGAAGTTCTGATAGGCGACCGGGACCAGCCAGCGGCGGATGGCGGCGGTGCCCACCGACGTGTAGGCGGGCACGGTGGTGGCCGGATACGGGCCGCCGTGGTGCTGGGCGTGGACCACGGCTACGCCGGTCGGCCAGCCGTTGCAGACGATCCGGCCGGCGACCCGCTCGAGCACCGCGATCACCGCGCGGGCGAGCTCCATGTCCTGCGCGGAGTCGGCGTCGACGTGCACGGTCCCGACCAGGTTGCCGGGCAGCGCGGCCAGGACCGGCAGCAGGTCCTCGGCCGACGGGTAGGTGATCACCAGCCCGGCGGGGCCGAACCGCTCGCGGGACAGCACCGCGATGTCGGCGGCGAACTCCTTCAGCGAGACCTGGAAGACCCGCGGGGTGGCGCCCCACGGCCCGGGACCGGGCTGGCCTGCGGCGAGTTCGGTGACGCCGGGATGGGCGACGGCCTCGGCCACCGCGTTCTCGTAGCCGGCGAAGATTCGGGCCGACAGCATCGCGCCGCCCGCCGACGAGCCCGCGGCCTCCGCGATCGCGGACAGCAGGCCGACGTCCTCGGGCACGAACAGCAGGCCCGGGTTGGTGCAGAACTGACCCGAGCCAAGCGTCAGCGAGCCGACGTAGCCAGTGGCGACGCCCGCCGGGCGGGCGAACGCGGCGCCGGGCAGCACCACGCACGGGTTGACCGAGCCGAGCTCGCCGTAGAACGGGATCGGCAC
>JASHTQ010000317.1 GCA_030040475.1 Streptosporangiaceae bacterium | reverse complement strand
CAGCCGGGCGGCGACCCGGAACCCGCCGCCGGGGCGCGGGCCGGCCGAGAAGTCGCCGCCGAGCAGCGCGGCGCGCTCCCGCATGCCGGTGATCCCGTAGCCGGTCCCGGCCAGGCCGCTGCCGCGGCCGCGCCCGCCGTCGGTGACCTCGATCGACAGCTGCCCGTCCTGCCTGTCGATGCAGACCCGGCACCGGTCCGTGCCGGCGTGGCGGACCACGTTCGTGACCGCCTCCTGGACGATGCGGAACGCCGACAGGTCGATGTCGGCCGGGAGCGGCTCCCTGCTGCCGCGCCAGTCCACGTCGACCCGCACGCCCGCGTCCAGGGTCGTGGCGGCAAGCCGCACGACGTCGGCCAGGCCGGGCGCCGGGCCCGGCGCCAGACCCGCCGGCGCCGGGCCCGGCGGCGCCTGTCCAGGCGCGGGGGCCGGATCGGCGAGCCGCAGCCCGGTCACCATCCGCCGCAGTCCGGACAGCGTCTCCCTGCTGGTGGCCTCGATGGCGGCCAGGGCGTCGCGCGCCTGCGCCGGCTGGGCGTCGAAAACCCTGCGGCCCGCGCCCGCCTGGATCGCGATGATCCCGATGCTGTGCGCCACGATGTCGTGCAGTTCGCGGGCGATCCGCAGCCGCTCCGCCATCGCGGTCTGCGCGGCCGCCTGGGCGCGCCGCAGCTGGGCCTGGGCCTGTGCCTGCCTGATCGAGTTTCCGATCAGCCAGGCGATGATCGTGATGGCGGCCACGCTGCCGCGGAACTGGGCCAGGTCGACGCCCGCGGGACCCGGAATCAGCAGGCAGGCGTCGGTCATGGCGACGCCGGCGACCGAGAACCTCCGCCCTCGCGTCGCCGCCAGAAAGCAGATCTCGATGCCCGCCGCGCCGGCGATCATGATCTGCGGGGAGCGCGGCAGCGACAGGTCCACCGCGATGATGGCAACGGAACCGCCGAGCAGCACCGCCAGCGCGGGCAGCGGCCAGCCGCGCAGCAGCAGCGCGGAAACCAGCAGGACGCAGCCAAATTCGACCATGATCCAGGCGCCTCCAGCCCGCAGGTCATGCCTATGCCAGCGATCGTAACCCCGCTTCGGCGGCCGGTCGTCTGCCCGCGGGCATACTCCCACAGGCCACCGCGGACGATCCAGATGCTGCCCGCGGGCCGACGCGCCGCGCTCCGGACCTGCGGCATCTTGTCACCATGAGCATGCTGGAACTGCGTCAGGTGTCCAAGGCGTACGGCCGGGGCGCCGCCGAGGTGCACGCGCTGCGCGGCGTCAGCCTGGAAGTCGCCCCGGGGGCGATGGTGGCGGTGATGGGGCCGAGCGGGTCAGGCAAGTCGACGCTGCTGGCCATCGCCGGCAGCCTGGAGGACCCGACAAGCGGGCAGGTCCTCGTCGCCGGCCAGGACCTGAAAGCGATGTCCCGCAACGACAAGGCGCGGCTGCGCCGCCGGTCGATCGGCTACGTGTTCCAGGACTTCAACCTGCTCCCGGGCCTGACCGCCGCGGAGAACGTCGCGTTGCCGCTGGAACTCGACGGCACCAGGGCGCGGAGGGCCCGGGAAGCCGGGCTGCGCGTGCTCACCGAGCTGGGCCTGGCCGATCGCGCGTCGAGTTATCCAGGCCAGCTGTCCGGCGGCGAGCGGCAGCGGGTCGCGATCGCCCGTGCCGTGGTCGGCGACCGGCACCTGCTGCTTGCCGACGAGCCGTCCGGCGCGCTGGACTCGGCGAACGCCGAGGCGGTCATCCGCATGATCCAGGCCGCGTGCAAGCGGGGGATCGCCGCCGTGGTGGTCACGCACGACGCGCAGCTCGCCTCGTGGGCGGATCGGGTGGTCCGCATCAGGGATGGCCGCATCGCCGACGAGACGACGGTGCCAGCAGCGGGTCCGCAGCCGTCGCTGGGCCAGGACCGATGACCGCCCGCAGCCGCCCCCGCCCGAGAAACGGCGGCCTCGCCGCCAGGCGAGCGGTATTCCGCTGGGGCTGGCGCCTGTTCCGCCGCGAATGGCGCCAGCAGCTGCTCGTGCTCGGCCTGCTTACCGTGGCGGTCGCCGGGACGATCTGGGGCGCAAGCGTGGTGGTGAACGCCCAGCTCCCCAACCCGAACTACGCCACGCTCGGCACCGCTGCCGCGCAGGTCACGCTGCCCGGCACCGACCCGCACCTGGCCGCAGACGTCGCCACCATCCAGAGCCGCTACGGCCCGGCAGATCTCATCGAGAACCGGGACATCTCGACCGGCACCGCCCAGCCCGTTCAGCTACGCGCGCAGAACCCGCACGGGCACTACAACGCCCCGCTGCTCAGCCTGGTCAGCGGCGGCTACCCGGCCGGCCCCGGCCAGGTCGCGCTGACCAGTAAGGTTGCCAGCTTGTACGGCGCGCACGTCGGCGGCACCTGGCAGGCCGCCGGCACCAGCTGGCGGGTGACCGGCATCGTGCAGAACCCGAGCAACCTGGCGGACGAGTTCGCCCTGGTCGCCCCTGGCCAGGTCGCGCGCCCCGGCCAGGTGATCCTGCTGCTCGGTCCGGCCGCGGCGCGGCAGGTGATCGCCGGCGGAAACGGAACGCTGCCCGGTGTCCCGGCCGCAAGCGTGTCCTTCCCCATCGGCAGCAGCGCGAGCAAGTTCTCCCCGGCGACGGTCGTCCTGGTCGTGGAGGCCGTCGGCCTGGTGTTCATCGGCCTTGTGTCGGTGGCCGGCTTCTCCGTGCTGGCCCAGCGCAGGCTCCGCGCCCTCGGCATGCTCGGCGCGATCGGCGCGACCGAACGCGACCTCCGGCTGGTGATGGTCGCCAACGGCTTGACCGCCGGCGTGGCCGGCGCGCTTGCCGGGGCGGCGGCGGGCTTCGCCGCCTGGTTCGCCTACGTGCCGACGCTGCAGCAGGCCACCGGCCACGTGGTCGACGCGGCGAACCTGCCGTGGTGGGCGTTCGCCGTCGGGGCCGTGCTCGCGATCGCGACGTCGGCGCTGGCCTCCCGCCGCCCGGCCAAGGCGATGGCCGCGGTGCCGGTGCTGGCCGCGCTGTCCGGCCGCGCCGCGCCGCCGAAGGCGGTACACCGCAGCGTCCTGCCCGGCGTCCTCGTGTTCGCGGTCGGCGTCGCCTGCCTGGCGACCGCCGGCGGCCTGGCCGGCGCCAGCGGCGGCAACCGGGGCAGCCCCGCGCTGCACCTGGTGGGGGGCCTGGTCGCCGTGGTCATCGGCATCGTCCTGCTCGCCCCGCCGGCCGTCGGCGTGCTGAGCGCCGGCTCCCGGCTGCCTGTCGCGATCCGGATCGCGCTGCGCGACCTGGTCCGCTACCGGGCCAGGTCCGGTGCCGCGCTGGCGGCGGCCACGTTCGCCGTGTTCCTGGCCACGGCGATCTGCGTCGTCGCCAGCGTCCAGTTCGAGAACGTGCTCGCCTGGACCGGCCCCAACCTGTCAAGCAGCCAGGTGATCGTCTACGCGCAGCCGGTGGGAAACGGCCCGACCGCGACGCCGCTGACCACCGCCCAGCTCGCCGAGGTGACCAGGCACGTCGGCGGTCTCGCCGCCAGCCTGCACGCGCGGTCCGCGGTGCCACTGGAATCCGCCGGCGCCACCCTGCACCAGGCCGGTGCGCAGGTCCACAAGGACTTCACCGGCACCGTGTACGTGGCCACCCAGCAACTGCTCGCCACGTACGGGATCAGGGCCGGCCAGATCGCCGCCGGCACCGACGTCCTCACCATGCGACCGGGCCTGGCCGGCCTGCCGCACATGGAGCTGACCTGGGGAAACTTTGGCGTCCAGCAACAGCCCGGCGGCTTCACGCAGAAAGACGCCGTGCTGCCGGCCTGCACGCTGAGCGTCGGCTGCCTGGCCGACCCCAGGATGCAGACGTTCGGCAGCCTGCCCGGCGGCACCTCCGCGCCGAACACGGTGATCACGCAGCACGCGGTGACCACGTACCGGCTGCAGGCTCAACTGGACGGCTGGCTGATCCAGGCACCCGCCCCGCTGACCGCCGCGCAGGTCGACGCCGCGCGGCAATTCGCCCTCGCCTACGGGGCGACGGTCGAGACCGAGACGGGCTCGGTCGGCCCAGGCGAGATCTCCGACGGCGCCACCGCGCTCGGCATCGTGATCGCACTCGGCGTGCTGGCCATGTCGGTCGGCCTGATCCGCAGCGAGGCCGCGCAGGACCTGCGCACGCTCACCGCGACTGGCGCCAGCGCCGCGACCCGCCGGATGATCACCGCCGCGACCGCCGCCGCGCTCGGCCTGCTCGGCGCCGTCCTCGGCATGGCCGGCGCGGTGCTCGCCGCGCTTGCCTGGGCCCGCAGCAGCCTGTCCGTCATGTTCGGCGACGTGCCGCCGACCGACGTGCTGATCCTGCTGCTCGGCCTGCCGCTGACCGCCGCCGCCGCCGGCTGGCTGCTGGCCGGCCGCGAACCCGCCGTAATCTCCAGGCAGCCCCTGGACTGACCGCGGCGGGCCAGCCCGGCCCTGGGCCCACCGGCCCCGAGACAAGAAAGACCAGGCGCCTGAAGACGCCTGGTCTTAATGGTGCGCCGTTGGACGCGAAGGCTACCTGGGGTTGTCAGGCGTCCTTGGCCTTGCTGCCGTACCGGCGCCGGAACTGCTCTACCCGGCCGGCCGTGTCGAGGACGCGCGACTGCCCGGTGTAGATCTCGGTGGTCGCCGTATCAATAAAAAAAACAATGACGGGGTAGGTATTGCCGTCTTCCCACCCGATGGTGCGCTCGCTGGTCGCGGTCGACCTGGTAAGGAAGGCGAAGTTCGCGGCGCGGTCGCGGAAGACGACCGGATGGTAGTCCGGGTGGATTGCCTGCTTCATGGTTACCGCTCCTCTCGGAACTCGACGTGGCGGCCGATCACCGGGTCGTACTTGCGGATAACGAGGCGATCCGGATCGTTTCTGCGACTCTTGCTGGTCACGTACGTGTAGCCAGTCCCAGCGGTCGACCTGAGCTTGATGACGGGGCGAAGTGTGCTGCGGCTCATGCCCCTTACAACTATCTGAGAATGAAAATCATTCCCGACGATTGCGCCCGGCGCGGACCCTGCGCCGCACGCCTAGGAGGAACGATGACCACCGCAACGACCGAGACCGCCGGGCGCGGACCCGCACTGCTCGGGCAGACCGTCGTCGTGATCGGCGGAAGCCCGGGCATCGGGCTTGAAACGGCGCCGATGGCACCCGCCGAGGGTGCCGAAGTCGTGCTGGTCGGACGCGATCGCGGGCGTCTGGAGCACGCCGCCGCCGAAGTCGGCGCGTCGCGAACGGCAGCCTTCGACGCCACCGATTCGGAAGCCCTACCCCGACTGTCGACGTAGACATCACCGCTGCCGCCGGTGCAGCTAACCTAGCCCGGCTGCCAGCGGCACTGACAGAGCTTCACGCACGGATCCGTGTAGATGGGGTACCCGAAGGCTCCCCGTTCTCCCCGCGGATCGCACCTGCCGCCACCGCCGCATTCTCACCCGCCTCACCCGCCCCTGCCATCCGCCACCAGCAGGATCGTGGGTCAAAACCTCCCCTATAAGGGCAGCAAAGACCCACGATGATGAAAACAGGTTCGGATCAGGGCGGCGAAGGGAATCACGCGGACGGTTGCCGCGGCGCTCGGCGGGGCAACCGTTGCTTGATACGGCACCAGCGGTGAATTCACAATTGATCGCGGCCACTTCTAGGCACTACCAGGCGCGCCGTGCTGGAGACCTCTAGGAAGACCTAGCAAAATCCGGCAGCGGTGACAGATCGGGTCTTCCCGGAAGCATCGGTGTGCGACGTCCGCATCATGATGAACAGGCGGCCGATGCTTGCCTTTGACCTCAGGCTTCCCTGGCCGTGACTAGATAGGTCTCCGTAAGTGATGATGGCTGGCGTGCTTGTCATCGGGTTGGGCGGAGGGCGGCTGCGTAAATTGCCGCCGGGTTGCCGGGCTGCCAGCCGGGCAGCGGGTCGATCGTGTCGATGTGGATGAAGCCGTTGCGCTCCCAGAAGGCCCGGGTCGCCTCGTAGGGGCGGTAGCCGGACGAGCGGTCCAGGGTCTTGGCCTCCACGACGCTGATCCCGGCGGCTGCCAGGTGGTCCAGGATGTGGCTGAGCAGCGTGGTTCCGTGGCCGCGGCCGCGCCGGGCGGCGTCGACGGCGATCCACAGGATTTCCGCGCCGCCGGGTGATTTCCTGGCCGCTACGGCGAATCCCGCGACCGTTCCGGAGTCGGTGATGACCCATGCCTGGTGGCTGGCGGCGTCGCGCGCGGCCTTGGCGGGAACATCGTCGGTGAAGTAGTCAGGAAGGCCGCGGATGATCGCTGCGGCGGCGGGAGCGTCCCCGGCCTGGAAGCGGCGGACAGCGTGCATGTGATTCATCGTGCCAGCGGCTGGCACCTGTCCGCGATCTTTAACCGGGGACCGCGCGCGGCTGGCCAGGGTCTGGCGGTGGTTGGCGTGTGGCTATTTGGCGGGATGAGCTGGCTGTGGTGCAGTGCCACTGTGCCTGATGCGCCCGGTGATGCCGCTGCGGAGCTGCGTGCGGTGAACGCCCGGCTGCGGGAGCTGCCTGCTGAGCGGGATGCGGAGGTCGCGGGGAAGCTGGCCTGGGCACACTCCGCATCGTCGGATTCACCGTTCGCCGTCGGGGATGCGCTCGGCCAGCGGTGCCCGCGAGGCGGGCGCAGGGAAGGGGTCGGCGAAGTACTGGGTCTCGTGGGTTACCTGGCCATCGGTGAATTCCATGATGCTCACGCTGTAGGTGGGAGCGCCGTCGTAGGTGATGATGCACTCGCTGATCCACAGATCGCCGCCACCCCGGATCCGGAGGATGGTGAAGTGGCGTTCGGCCGGGTTCCCGCCGCGTTGTGCCTGGATCGTTGACCGCCCGCGGAAGCGCTCACCGGACTGGGGGTAATCCAGGATCGCGTCCGCGGCGTAGATCGCGTGCTCGGCGTCGCCGTCCCCGCTCTCGGAGGCCTTCCAGTGCTCCCCTATCCGGGCCCGGGTATAAGTGTCACGATCCATTGCCTGTTCACCTCGGACTCATACCGGTGGTCATGTCCTGCTCATTGTCGCCGCTACGGGTGCCGGCCGCGCCAGGGATTCTCCCGGGTGCGACAGGCCGGAGCCGCGCGGGACGCTGACAACATGCCGGTGCTGCTGTCGGTCAACGTCGGGATGCCCAAGGACGTGCCTTGGCACGGCAAGACCGTTTACACGGGTATCTGGAAGGAGCCCGTTGCGGGGCCGCAGATGGTGCGCCGTCTTGACATCGAGGGCGACGGGCAGGGGGACACGCAGGGCCACGGCGGCGAGCAGCGGGCCGTGCTCGTCTACCAGGTCCAGTCCTACGAACATTGGCGGCGGCACTTCGGGCGCGACGACCTGTCCTACGGGCAGTTCGGTGAGAACCTGACCGTCGACGGCCTGCCCGATGACGAGGTCTGCATCGGCGACAGGTACCGCATCGGCGAGGCGGAGTTCGAGGTTACCCAGCCACGCGTCACCTGCTACCGGGTCGGCATGCGGCTCGGCGAGCCCGAGCTGCCCGCGCTGCTTGTCAGTCATCACCGGCCCGGGTTCTACATGCGCGTGATCACCGAGGGACACATCCAGGCCGGTGATCAGATCGTCAAGACCAGGACAGGCCCGCATGCGCTGAGCGTGGCCGACACCGACGCGCTGCTCTACCTGCCCGGCCGCGACGAGGGCAAGCTGCGCGTCGCCCTGCAGATCCCCGCCCTCAGCCCGGGCTGGCAGGGCTCGTTCCGCGACCTGCTGTCCCCGGCCGAAGATGACGGCACCGGGCCGGCCTGGCCCGGCTTCCGCAAGCTGCGCGTCACCCAGGTCGTCAGGGAAACCGAGCGGGTGTCCTCGATCTACCTCTCCGCCGCCGACGGCGCTGCGCTGCCGGCGGCCCAGGCCGGCCAGTACGTCACGCTGCGGATCGGCGACGCCGGGCAGCCGCCTCCGGTCCGCAGCTACTCGCTGTCCTTGGCGCCGGCCGCCGGCACCTACCGGATCAGCGTTAAGCAGGAGCCCAACGGCGTCGCGAGCAGCTACCTGGACCGCAAACTGCAGCCGGGAGCGATCCTGGACGTCGCCGCGCCCAGGGGGGACTTCGTCCTGGACGAGAGCACCGCCCCGGTCCTGCTCATCTCCGCCGGCATTGGCGTCACGCCCGTCCTTTCCATGCTGCACCAGCTCGCGGCGGACCACAGCCAGCGGGCCATCTGGTGGCTGTACGGGGCGCGCGGACCCGGCGAGCATCCCTTCGCGGCCGAGGCGCACGCCTTGCTGGCGGCATTGCCGCATGCCTCCGAGCACGTGTTCTATAGTGCCGCCACTCCCGCCGAGCGCCGCGCCGCCCACGCCGCGGCCGGGCGGCTGACCAAGGATGCGCTGGCCGGGCTGGCAGTGCCGCCAACCGCGAGCGCCTACGTCTGCGGGCCGACGTCGTTCATGGCCGACATGCGCGATGCCCTGATCGCGATCGGCCTCGGGCCTGCGGCGATCCGCACCGAGCTGTTCGGGTCACTGCCGTCGGTCACCCCCGGGATCGCCGACAAGGCAAGCAGGCCGCCGCACCAGCCGCCGGGACCGGCTAAGCCGCCAGCCAGCGGGCCGCTCGTCACGTTCGCCCGCAGCGGCATCACGACGCCGTTCGGCGATGACTGGCGCAGCGTGCTCGACCTCGCCGACGCCTGCGACGTCCCCACCCGCTGGAGCTGCCGCACCGGCGTCTGCCATACCTGCGTCACTCCGCTGCTGTCCGGGGACATCGCCTACGCCCCGGATCCGCTCGAGTTGCCCGCGGACGGCCAGGTACTCATCTGCTGCGCCCGGCCAGCCACCGACATCGTGCTGGATATGTAGGGCGGCGAGCCCACCCGCGGCGCCGGCCAGCCGCACGGGCTTAACCGCATCGCCTCCGTCACGCCAGGCAGCGCGTCCCTGAGCTGCCTGCGGGAGGTGATGCCGAGTTTGGCGCAGACGTTGTGCAGGTGCCACTCCACCGTGCGGGCACTGAGGAACAGCTCGGCGCCGATCTCCCTGTTGGTCTTCCCGTCCCTGGCGTACGTGGCGATCTGCATCTCCTGGGGGGTCAGGTCCCGGTCCGCCCCGGCCGAGCGCTTGCGCGCGGTCTCGCCGGTGGCCAGTAGCTCGCGGCGGGCGCGGCCGGCGAACCCAGCCGCCCCCATCGCGCTAAGCATCTCGTCGGCGCGATGAAGATGCTCGCGGGCGTCGGCCCGGCGGTTCTCGCGGCGGAGCCACTCTCCGTAGAGCAGATGCGCGCGAGCCAGGTCGACGTGGGCTCGTGACCGGCCGAGGTAGTCGATTGCCGCCTGGTAGAGGTCCTCTCGATCGCTCAGCAGCGCCTGCGAGCGAGCCCGGACGCCGAGCGCCCAGTCGGTGCCCGCGGCCGCGGCGATGCGTGACAGGGTGCGGATGGCATCTTCGGCACGCCCGGGCTGCCCTGACCGGGCGGCCGCCTCGACGAGCTCGGCCAGCGGCCATCCGGCTACCAGCGGCGACCCGGCGTGCTGCACGGCATCCTCGGCCGCGGACAGCGCCTGCGCGTACTTGCCCAGGCCGTTGTGGAGGATGGCGGCCGCCCACCTCGCCGCGGCAACCCCGAGTCCCTCGCCGCGCAGCGCGGCGTCCTGCCCGCTGCCGCCGATCAGGGTCAGCGCCGGATCCTCCCGGCCACGCAACGCCGCCAGGCCCAGGGCGCCGCACGAGGCTGCCATGATACCCGTGGCTTCGGCTATCGCCTGCGCTTCGGACGCCAGAGATTCCGCCGCGGCCAGGTCACCGGCCAGCAAGCGCACGCAGCCGAGCGCGTTGAGGGCCGAGGGGAGGTCGCTGAGCGCTCCCTCGGTGCGGGCCAGGCCGGCGTACCGGCTGGCCAGCGCCTCCGCTGCGCGGTCGTCCCACAGTTGCAGCGCTGCGGCGCAGGCCAGCGGCAGCAGGCTGAGCTCTGCCGCAACGGTCATCTCGCCGCCGAAGCCGCTCATGGCGCGGCGCAAGAGCGACGCTCCCGCCGTGAGCTCGCCGCTGAAGCTGGCCGCCAGCCCGGCAACAAGGCCGTCCGCCAGCCCGGCAAGAAGGCCGTCCGCCAGCCCCGGAGCACCCGCCAGCCCCGGAGCACCCGGCAGCCCCGGAGCGCCGGGAGCACCCGGTAGCCCTGGAGCACCCGAGAGGTCTTCCCGCGCGGCTCGGGCCACGTCTGCCATCGTCGCGCCGGGAGCTGCCAGGCGGCCGGCGGCCAGCGCGGCGCGGATCGCGTCCAGATAAGCCGTCCGGGCCTGCGCGCCATCGAACCGGCTCAGCCGTCGTGCGGCGTCGAGCAGCATCTTCGACGCCTCCCCGCCCCGGTTGACCGCAAATGCGAGCCTGGCGCGCACCAGGTCGGCGCGCGCTTGCCGGTGATCGTCAAGCACGTCGGTCTCGGTCAGGTCCAGCAGCTTCGCCGCGGCGGAGGGCTCGCCCGCCGCGAGCATGACCGAAGCCGCGGCGAGGCTTCTTTCTGCCCGCCGTGCCGCATCCGGTGTCGCGGTGGCGGCGCGTTCGAGAAAAGCGGCCGCGGCACCGAGCCCGCCGCGCGCCTTCGCCCGGGGCGCCGTGCGCTCCAGTTCGGCGGCGATGTCCTCGTCGAGTTCGGTCAGCGCCTTGGCCTGGTGCCAGGCGCGGCGGTCGGCATCGGCGTGCGGATTGGTTGCCTGCGCCAGCGCTCGGTGCGCCGACCGGCGCTGCCGCAGGCACGCGGTCCGGTAGGCGGTTGACCTGACCGCGTGATCCCGGAAGACGACCCGGCTGCCGAACGTGATCAGGCCGGTCTCCGCGGCCAAGACCGCGGCCTCGCTGCCGATCCCCAGCTGCGCGGCCGCCCGCCACAGCAGCGCCGGATCGCCGGTGGGGTCGGCCGCCGCGAGGACAAGCAACTGCCGGGTCTGCACAGGCAGCTCGCTCAGCTCTGCGAACAGCGGCCCCGACGTGCTGCCAGACAGCACGTCCGGGAGCCCGAGGCCCCCGGCCAGCTGAGATGGCGATATCTCGTGCAGCAGGCCGAGCAACGCCCCGGGGATCCCCCTTGCCTCGGCGAGTATCTGATCCCGTACCCGGCCGTCAACCGGGTACGGCACAACGGAGGCCATGAGCGCGCGGGCGTCCGCATCGCGCAGCCCGCCAAGCGCCATCGTGGGCAGGTCGTACAGCTCCGTGATCGGCTCCGGCGTGGCGAAGAGCATCAGCAGGGGCTCGGCGGTCAGCCGCCGCGCGGCGAACCCGAGAGCCTGCCGTGACGCCTGGTCCAGCCACTGCGCCTCGTCAATCACGCAGACCAGCGGATGGTCGGCGGCCGACTCCGCCAGCAGCCCGAGTACGGCCAGGCCCACGAGGAAGCGATCCGGTCCGGTACCCGCCCGCATGCCGAACGCGACCTCGAGCGCCTCACGCTGCGGCCCGGGCAGGCGGCCGAGCAGGTCGAGCATCGTCCCGCACAGCAGGTGCAGCCCGCCAAAGGCCAGCTCCGCTTCCGGCTCCGCGCCCGCCGCCCGGACCACCTGGAGGCCGGTGCCCAGCCCGGCGGCGAAGTCCAGCAGCGCCGTCTTTCCCGTGCCCGGCTCGCCGTGCACGACGAGCACCGCGCCGGCCCGGCCGCCGGCCCCGCCGCCGACCTGACCGCCAACCTGACCGCCGACCCGACCGCCGATCCGACCGCCAACCTGACCGCCAACCTGACCGCTGGCCCCGCCGCGCACGCCTTCGACCAGCTTGGCCAGCCGCTCGCACTCAGCCTGGCGCCCGTGCAACCCGGGAGGTTCTCTCTTCGCCGACATGACACCAGACTGCAAGGCACGCGGGGCATATCCCATTGAGCGCTCCTCAGCCTTCGGCTCAGGATTTCCGCGCGGTACGTAGGGTTAACCCCACCTAGCGGTATCGCCGCACGACGAGCGGCGCGCCGTGAGCTGGGGATGTTAGGCTTCGCTTACAACGAAGGAAGGCCTGCCATGACGATCCCAGCGTCGCAAGACCCCAGCCTCGGGTTCAGCCCTGGCGATCACGTTTGCGCCTTCTACAGCGGCAGCAGGAATGTACTTGACGACATTGTCGTCGATTACGTTACAAAGGGCCTGACGGCGGGGGGCAAGGTCTTCTGCATGGTCGACCAGCCGTCCGCGGTGCACACCAGGATTCCGTCCCGGCTGGTAGCCAGGGACGGCATGCTGAGCGTCCTGACCGAGGACGAGGCGTACATGCCGGACGGCCATTTCTCTAAGGACGCGTTCATCGGCAACATGCAGGTCATGGTCCGCGACGCGCTTTCCAAGGGGTACGAAAGCTTCCGGGGTGTCGGGGACGAGAGCTTCCTCGTCAGAAACGGCGTCGATATCGCGGAATGGTTCGCCGCGGAAGCGGAACTCAATAAGATCGTGCCGGACTACCCGCGGCTATTCTTCTGCCTTTACGATCTGGACCTTTTCGACGGTGCCGCGATCATGCATGTGCTCAGGACGCACCCGCGGGTGTACGTCAACGGCATCATCATCGGCAACCCGCACTACGAGGCAGACCGGCTTCCCGGATAGCCGCGGATAGCCACGGGTAGCAACGGACAGCCACGGATAGCCGCGGACAGCCGATGCCGTCAACGGAGCACGGCGGCCCGGTGGCAGCTGACGAACCAGACGCCAGCCGGGCGCTGTCGCTGGTCAACTCGGTGTTCAGCCTGTCGCTTATCCTGGCCCAGGCGTCCTCTCCCGCCCAGGCCATGCGCCTGGTCACCACGGCGGTCCCGTCGATCGCCGCTTCCCACAGCGCCGTCGCCTGGCACCCGAGCAGGTCGGGGGAGTACTACGAGCGGGCCCCCGAGGGCGTCGGCGTGCTGCTGGCCGCGCTGACCGGGGTCGCCAGGCTCGACCCCGAAGGCTTCCCGGCCTGCTGGGCGTTCCCTATTACCTCGGCGCTCACGCACGAACAGGTCTTCTTGGTGGTCACAGGCAGCGAGGACCTGTCCGACCAGGAGACGTTCCTGCTGTCGGTTCTCGCGCAACTGTGCGGCGCCGTCATCGCCAACCAGGAGCTCGTCTCCGAGGCGGAACTTCGGGGCAAGGCGGACAGGGAACGTGAGGTCGCCGAGGCGCAGGCGGCCGTGCTCGCCGCGAGCGAGGCGCGGCAGCGCGCCATTCTCGAGACCGCTCTGGACGCCGTCATCAGCATCGACCAGAACTCCCGGCTGACGTACGTGAACAGCGCGTTCGAGCGGACCTTCGGCTACCGGGCCGCCGAAGCGATCGGCCGCGACCTCGCGGAGACGATCGTGCCGCCGTCGCTGCGGGAGCAGCACCGGCGCGGCCTTGCCCGTTACCTGGAGACCGGGCAGGCCACGATCCTGAACCGCCGGATCGAGATGCCGGCCATGCGTGCCGACGGCACCGAGTTTCCTGCCGAGGTGTCCGTCACCCGTACCGGCCTGCCCGGACAGTCGGCGTTCACCGCGTACGTGCGCGACATCACCGACCGCCGGCGGGCCGAACAAGAGCTCATCGCGTCGCGGGCACGCCTGGTCGCCGCCTCCGACGCCGCGCGCCGGCGCGTTACCAGGGACCTGCACGACGGTGCCCAGCAGCGCCTCGTCGCCACGCTCATCAGCCTGCAGCTGGCCGAACAGCGCTGGGAGTCCGCTCCGCAGCGGGCGCGCGAACTGGTGAGCCAGGCCCTGGACGACGCGCGCCGGGGGCTGGAGGACCTGCGCGCGCTTGCCGCCGGCCTGCATCCCGCGATCCTCACCCAGCATGGCCTGGCAGCGGCCGTCCGCGCCCTCGCCGACCGCCTTGAAATCCCCGTCGAGATCCGCGTGCCCGACATCAGGCTGCCGGCGGCCCTCGAGGCCGGCCTGTACTTCTTCTGCTCCGAGGCGCTGACCAACATCGTCAAGCACGCGCACGCCACCCGCGCGTGGATCCGGCTCGAGGTTCCCGCCGGCCAGTGTGCCATCGAGGTCCGCGACGACGGGATCGGCGGGGCGGTTCTGGGGCCGGAGACCAGCGGCCTCATCGGGCTTGGCGATCGTATCGGCGCGCTCGGCGGAGTGCTTGACATCATCAGCCCGCCCTCGCGCGGGACCGTGCTCCGGGCGGTCGTGCCGCTCACCGCGGCAGCCGCGCCGGACCCCGGCCCCGGGCGTTAGCCGCCGATGGTGACAAAGCCGGCCTGCAGTGTAGCTTCATAGCGTGAGTCCGGGTCAGCGGCTGCGCGTCATCGTCGGCGAGGATCAGCCATTCGTCCGCGAGGGCATCGTGCGCGTCCTCGACGACGGGGATTTCGACGTCGTCGGCACCGCGTCCGATGCGCACGACCTCATCCGGCTGGCCGACGCGTACCGGCCGGACGTGGTCGTGGCCGACATCCAGATGCCCCCCGAGCACTCCGACGACGGGCTGCGCGCGGCGCTGGCGATCCGTGCCGCCCATCCGGGCGTGGGCGTGCTGGTCCTGTCCCAGTTCCTCGAGGACGCGTACGCGCTCGCGCTGGTCGCCGACGGCGCGCAGGGCGTCGGCTATCTGCTCAAGGAGAAGGTGGGCGACCTGCGGATGTTCACCGACGCGGTGCGCCGGGTCGCCGAGGGCGGGTCGGTGCTCGACCCCGACGTGGTCGCGCGCCTGGTGGGCCGCAAGCGGGCGGCAGGGCCGCTGGACAGCCTGACGCGCCGCGAGGCGGAGGTGCTGGCGCTGATGGCCGAGGGCCGCTCCAATGCCAGCATCGCCCAGGAACTCGTCGTCACGGTGGCGGCCATCGAACGCCACGTGACCAGCATCTTCGACAAGCTCGGGCTGCACGCCTCGCCCGAGGCGCACCGCCGGGTCCTCGCCGTGCTCAAGTACCTGCAGGCCTGAACAGGTCGTCGAGGTCGGTGGTGGCGAGCTCCTCCTTGGGCACGAACGCGTCGGCCGAGCATCCCCGCAGGATCTCCGCGGCGACGTTCCTGACGTCGGCGGAGGTCAGCACGATCCGGGCCGACGGGCAGCGCTGCGAAAGCGCCGCCGCCGTCGCGAAGCCGTCCCGCCCGGGCATGTTGATGTCCAGCAGTATCCCGTCCGGACACTCCCTGGTCGTGGCGGCCAGCGCCTGGTCCGCGTCGGTGGCCATGGCAAGGACGTCGAAGCCGCGCGCGGCGAGCAACTCGGCCGCCAGGCCGAGGAAGCTCGCGTCGTCATCGACGACCAGGATCCGAATCGCCACATAGAGATGGTGCCTGGCGACTGGCCCCATGACTGTAGGGCTAGCCCGAGGATGGAGACCTCGCCCCGGGGATTTCCACCGGCGCGATGCGGAACACGGGAACGCGACGATGGTGTCAGGCAGTGGCCGCGCGGTGCCTGCGCCGGAGAGGACCTCCATGTCGGACCAGTTCAGCGGCGACACATCCGCCCAAGGCTCCCCCGTCATGACGATCGCGGGGGCCGGGCCGCCGCGATCACCTGGCCGGATCGCGGCGGCCGTCCAGAGCCTGTCTCCTGGCTACTTCCCGTTCCTGATGGCCACGAGCATCATCTCGACGGGAACGTTCCTGCTGGGACCGTCGTGGTTGTCTCGGGTGCTGCTCGTCATCGCCGCGGCCGGGTTCGTCGTGCTGAGCGCCGCCGTGGTGATCCAGCTGGTCCTGTTCCGCCCCAGCGTGGCGGCCAGCTTCCGCGACGCCGGGCGGCTCTTCGGCTTCTTCGCGATCGCGGCCGGGGTGGATGTGCTCGGGATCCGGCTGGCGGCCGCGGGCCATCCGCTGGTCACGGCGGTCCTGGCCGGCGTGGCCGCCGTGGCGTGGCTCGTCCTGACCTACGCCGTACCCGCCAGCCTGCTGCTCGCGCGGTCGCACGACTCGGCCGTCGGTGACGTGAACGGCACCTGGCTGCTGTGGGTGGTCGCCACCCAGTCCCTCTCGGTTGCCGCATCCTCCCTGGTCCCGGTGTGGCCGTCCCAGGCCGGGCTGTTGGCGCCCGTCGCCGTCGGGCTGTGGAGCATCGGGCTGGTGCTGTACCTGCTGCTCGTCTCGCTGATCTTGCTGCACTGGCTGACGGTGCCGATGACCCCGCAGACCCTCGGCCCGCCCTACTGGATCTTGATGGGCGCCACCGCGATCATCGTCCTGGCCGGCGCCCGGATACTGGGCCTTCCCGCCGCGCTTGCGGTCGTCAGGGCGACGGCCGGGTTCGTCGAGGGGTTCTCCTTCGCGCTGTGGGCGTTCGGCACCTGGTGGATCCCGCTGCTCGTCGTGCTCGGCATCTGGCGCCACGTCCGGCAGCACTGGCCGCTGAGCTACGAGCCGGCGTTGTGGAGCGTCGTCTTCCCGCTCGGGATGTACAGCGTGGCGACGCTGACGTTCGGCGCGGTAGCCCGCCTCGCATTCGCCGAACCGCTCAGCCGGTTCATGCTCTGGGTGGCCCTGGCCGCATGGGTAGCGGTGGCCGCGGCGTTCGTCGCCGGGCTCCTGGGCCGCACGGAACAACGTCAGCCGCTGAAGAAGCCATGACCACCGGAGGGTTCCCGTGCCCGACGCGCCGCCGCCGCCCCGCTCCCTCGACGTCGCGCCGCTGCCCGCCAGCGACCGCGCGGGCCTGTCCGTCTTCGAGCTCGGCCTGCTGCGGCCGAGCGTGACCGGCAGCATCGGCCTTCGTCGTCGTGGGGGAACGCGGTGTCCGGCGGGACGGTGTCGTTCGCCTTCCTGCCCGACGGCTTCCGCCAGGCCGCGCCGTGGCTGCCCAACGGCGCGATCGTGTCCGCCGGGCGCGACGTGGTGTACCTGCCCCACGGCGACCCGGGCCATCCGCTGCTCGTCCTGGCGATCTGGCTGGCCGGGTCGCTGGCCGCGCTGGCCCGGGTGGACCTGCTGCACCTGGCCGAACTCCGCCGCGCACCCGAGCGGGAGGCCGAGATCCACGCGACGCCCGGCGCGGCGTACCGGCGGCGGCGCCTCGCCCGCCGACAGGCAGCGGCGCCCGGGCCGGCCTAGATCTTTATTTATTCCGAACGGGCGGTGGTGCGTGCCCACCGCCGCTGCGACGCCCGTCTGGTAAAGAACGATCCGCACCCGCTGGCCGGCGGTTGCAGAATTGAGGGATGCTTGGTGGTGACCGCGGTCTCCGGAGGGAGTCGCGCGGCGGCATGGAGGAGGCGGCAAACGCATGGCCACTGACCAGGACCTGCTGATCGAGGCGGCCCGCAGGGAGCGCAGGAACCGCCAGTCCGGCCGCGACCTGATCTTCGCGCTGGCCGCGGCGGCGGTCTGCGCCGGCATCGGCTGGGTGCTTGTCTTCCGGGTGCGCGGGTTCCTCAAGGCGATCCCGTTCCTGCCGCTTGGCACCGTGGCCAGCTGGCTGCTTGCCGTCGGCATCATCGCCTTCGTCGTGGCCGGCCTGATCGTCGTGGCTGCGCTGCTGATGGCCAATCCGCGCAAGCGCTGGGGTGACCCGGTTGTCGGTGCCTGCCCGGCTTGCGGCAACTGGACCCTCCGCCACGGCACGGTGGCGCCCGCCGGGCAGGGTCCCAAGGGCGTCGTAATCCTCTGCGACACCAAGGGCTGCGCCCACGCCAGCGCCACCGTCACCACCGCCAGTCACGCCAGGTAACGCTCCAGGTCGGCGCGCCCACGCCGCGAAGCGGCCGGCCGGTCCAGCCCGGTGTAGCGGACGAGGTTGCGTCCTGCCGCCACGCGGATGTTCGGCAAGCCAGACCAGGGTTTTCCACGGGGGCCATCGGGCGGGATCCGTGCGATCGTGATGAGATCGACCAGAGGCCTCAGCGGAGGAGACGCCGACATGCCGAGCCAGGCGATGCGGGACGCGATCGACGTCCTCAGGGACCGGCAGAAGGCCGGCGCCGGCCAGGCCCCGCCGACGCTGGCTGAGCGCCGCGCCGCCTTCGTTCCCGGGGACCGCCTGTATCCGATACCCGACGACGTGCTGGTGACGGAGGTGGACGCCGGCGGGGCGCCGGCGCACTGGCTCGCCACCCCGGGAGCGGACGCCGGCCGGGTGCTCCTGTTCCTGCACGGCGGCGGCTTGGAGTTCGGGTCGCTGCGCAGCGACGGCGAGCTGGCCGCGCGGCTGGGCCGGGCCGGCCGGATGCGGGTGCTGTTCCCCGAATACCGGCTGGCCCCCGAGCATCCCTTCCCCGCCGCCGTCGACGACGTCCTGGCCGCGTGGCGCTGGCTGCGCACCGACCAGGGCCTGAGCGCCGGGTCGATGGCGGTGGCCGGCGACTCGGCGGGCGGCGGGCTCGCCGTCGCCCTGCTGGTGGCCACGCGCGACGCCGGGCAGGCACTGCCCGCGGCCGCCGTCCTGATGTCCCCGACGGTGGACCTGACCAGCTCGGGGGCCTCGATGACCGAGCGCGCCGACCAGGATCCGATCTCCACCCCCGCCATGCTCCGCCAGTTCGCCGCCGACTACCTGGCCGGGGCCGACCCCAAGACGCCGCTGGCGTCGCCCCTGTTCGCCTCGCTGGCCGGGCTCCCGCCGCTGCTTATCCAGGAAGGCACGGCGGACGTGCTGCTGAGCGATTCCGAACGCCTGGCCAAGGCGGCGGCGCAGGCCGGGGTCGACGTCACCCTGCAGATCGGCGAGGGCCTGCCGCACGTCTACCAGCTTCTGCTCGGCACCCCCGAGGCAGCGCAGGCCACCGAGGAGATCGGCAAGTTCCTGCGGGTCCGGGTTCCCTAACCAGATAGCGCGAGAGGCGGTCATCCGATGCGACCTGACATCATCCCCGGCGGCATCTTCCCCGATTACGCCCTGCCCGACCACACCGGCACGGTGCGCAGGCTCAGCGAGCTGCAGGGCAGCGATCCGCTGGTCCTGACCCTGGCGCGCGGCAACTACTGCCCCAAGGAGCACCAGCAGCACCTCGAGCTGGCGGCCAACTACCCGAAGATCGCGGTGGCCTACACCCAGGTCGCCACGATCGCCACCGACGACCATCACACCCTGCAGGAGTTCCGCGCGTCGGTGGGCGCCCAGTGGACCTTCCTGTCCGACCCCGGCCGGATCGTCCAGCAGGACCTCGACATCGCCGAGTACACCGACCCCGAGCACAACCCCATGATCCCGCACACGCTCGTGCTCAAGCCGGGGCTGGTCGTGCACACCGTCTACAACGGCTACTGGTTCTGGGGCCGGCCCTCCTTCTACGACCTGTGGCGCGACCTGCGCGTGGCCACCGCCGAGATCCGCCCGGACTGGGACCTGAGCACCCCGGGGCTCCGCGAGGCCTGGGACGCGGGCGACTACTCGAAGTTCCACGGCTGGGACCGGCGGTCCCCCGGGTCGATACCGACCTCGTATGTCGAGGCGAGCAAGGCATGACCGCGGCGCGCACCCCGGTGTGCGAGCTGCTCGGGATCCAGCAGCCGATCGTCCTGGCGCCCATGGTCTCGGTTCCCCGGCTTGCCGCGGCGGTCTCGGAGGCCGGCGCGCTCGGCATGCTGACGTTGACGTGGTCAGACGACGTCGCGGGCGTGGTCAGGGAAACGGCGGCGCTGACCGCGCGGCCGTTCTGCGGCAACCTCGTCCTCACCGAGGACCGTCACGGCCGTCTTGAGGCGGCGCTCGACGCGGGCTTGCGGATCGTGTCGTTCTTCATGGGCGACCCCGGCGGCTACGTCAAGCAGGTCCACGACGCCGGCGGCATCGTCCTGCACACGGTCGGCACCGCCGAGGAAGCACGGCGGGCGGTCGCGTCCGGCGTGGACGTGGTCGTGGCGCAGGGCTGGGAGGCCGGCGGGCACGTGGGCAGCACGATCGCGACGCTGCCGCTGGTGCCCGCGGTGGTGGACGCGGTGGCGCCGGTGCCGGTGATCGCGGCCGGCGGGATCGGCGACGCCCGCGGCGTCGCCGCCGTCCTCGCGCTTGGCGCCCAGGCCGCCTGGCTGGGCACCCGGTTCCTGCTGGCGCAGGAGATGCCGATCCACGAGGACTACCGGCGCCGGCTGATCGCCGCGGCCGAGACGGACGCGCAGTGGTACCCCAACCTGTACGACGTCGGGTGGCCCGATTCCCCGCACCGCGCCCTGCGCAATTCGACGGCCAGGGCGTGGCAGGCGGCGGGGCGCCCGCCAGACGAGCAGCGGCCGGGATGGGGCGACGTGATCGCGCACTTCGCCTCCGGCGAGGCAATCGTCAGGTACGAGCCGGCGCCGCCGATGATCGGGACCACCGGTGACATCGAAGCGCTCTCGATGTGGGCCGGGCAGAGCGTCGCGCTCGCGACAGCGTCACGGCCTGCGGCCGACATCGTGGCCGAGCTCACCTCCCGCCTGTAACCCCGTTCCCCGCGCTCGCACCACCCCCCGTTCTGAATAAGATCTTCGATGATCGTGGGTCGTTACTGCCCGCATGGGGGTAGCAACGTCACACGGTAACGGTTCGCGGGCCGGTCAGTGGTGGAAGCCTTCGGCCTCGGCGTCTGTCAGCGGCTTGGTCGGCTTGTGCTCGGTCAGGTAGCCCAGCGACCGGCGGAAGTCGTCGAGCAGCAGGTCGGCCAGGTCCCTGCTGAAGTCGTGCCTGACCAGGATGCGCTGCACGGCCAGGTCCTGCCGGTTCGGCGGCAGCGTGTAGGCGGGCACCTGCCAGCCCCTGTTCCGCAGCCGGTCGGCCAGGTCGAAGAGGCTGAAGTCGTGGGGGGTCCCCTCGGCGAGCTTCCACGCGACGCCGGGGATCCCGCCGTGGCCGTCGTAGATCAGCTCGAACGGGCCCAGGCCGGCGATCCCGTCCGCAAGGTGCCACGCGTTCCGGTATCCCGCCTCGTGGATCCTGCGGTAGCCGTCCCGCCCCAGCCGCAGGAAGTTGTAGTACTGGGCGATGATCTGCCCGCCCGGCCGGGAGAAGTTGAGCGCGAACGTCGGCATGCTGCCGCCCAGGTAGTTGACGTTGAAGATCAGGTCTTCCGGCAGGTCCTCCTTGTCCCGCCAGATGACCCATCCGACGCCGAGCGGCGCGAGCCCGAACTTGTGGCCGGAGGCGTTGACGGACTTGACCCGCGGCAGCCGGAAGTCCCACACCAGGTCCGGGTCGACGAACGGCGCGAGGAAGCCGCCGCTGGCTCCGTCCACGTGGATGGGCACGTCGAGCCCGGTGCTGGCCTGCAGGTGGTCAAGCGCCTGGCTGACCGCATGGACCGGCTCGTACTGGCAGGTGAACGTCACGCCGAGGGTGGGGACCACGCCGATGGTGTTCTCGTCGACCCGGGTGAGCACCTCCTCGGGCGTCATGATCAGCCGGTCGCCGTCCATCGGGATCTCGCGGTGCTCCACGTCCCAGTACCTGGTGAACTTGTGCCAGCAGATCTGGACCGGGCCGGTGACCAGGTTGGGCCGGTCCGCGGCCTGTCCGGCCGACCGCCGCCGCTGCCGCCATTTCCACAGCAGCGCCATGCCGCCGAGCATCGCGGCCTCGCTCGAGCCGGTCGTCGATGTCCCGATCGTGTTCGCGGCGGCCGGCGAGTTCCACAGGTCGGCGAGCATGTTGACGCACCGGGACTCGAGCTCGGCGGTCTGCGGGTACTCGTCCTTGTCGATCATGTTCTTGTCCATCGCCTGGTCCATGAGCCGGTGCACCTCGGGCTCGGACCAGGTCTGGCAGAAGGTGGCCAGGTTCTGCCGCGAGTTCCCGTCCAGCATCAGCTCGTCGGCAACCGCCCGGTAGGCGTGCCGGGCGTCCTGCTCGCGGACGGGGATGCGGTATTTCGGCAGCGACATGGACAGGTCGCTGGAGGCGTAGATGTCGTCGTCCACCTGGTCGCGAACGGTGTTTCTCTCGTGCAGCACGGGGTCTCCCTTAGCCAGGCCGCGGGCTCGACGGCGTTATTCACGAATACTCGCAGGTCTCAGGAAACGAGCCGCGTCTGGCCGTTCGCACCTACCGCTCGGCGTCGTCGCCGGCCGTGGCAACGCAGGTCCGGACCTCGTCGGCCTCAGCCGCGCCGAGGGAGCGCAGCGTGACCTCGGCGCCCGGCGGGGGCGCCCGGTCCCACACCGCCTCGGCGAGCGCGTCGGCCGAAACCGGTTTTTCCCGTCTGCAGCAGCAGGGCCGCGAGCAGCGCACGCTGCCGCCCCTTCGGCACGTCGACGAACGCGTTCCCGTCATGGACCAGCAATGGCCCCAGGACCGCGAACCACATCCTGTCCTCCCGGACAGAACATTCTCTTCTCGTGCCTTCGGCGTTGAGCCGGTGCCGTGAAAGTGCAACGGGACTTCAACGCTTTTCCCCGAGGCTAGGTCCCGTACGGTCCCGGCGCAACGCAGGCGGCGCGCAGTTCTTGGCACCGGTCCATTGCCCCGGCAATTTTTCTCAGTGCATGGGAATGCCGGGTGCTGGCGCACTCGCGTCGCCGCGCGGGATGGCAGGCGCCGGGATACTGAACGCAACCACCGGGAGAAACGGAATGCTGAAACGCCGGCTTCTCAGCCTCACCACGATCGCGATCGCGGCCGTTTCGGCGACCGTGCTCCCGTTCCGCCTCGTCCATGTCCATCGCGCCGCGTCCGGAGACTGCGTCGAGATCGAGCTCGCAGAGACAGGGCTCTTCATCGAGGGGGAAGGCGTCAACGAGCCGGTTACCCTCCAGTACCTGGGCAGCTGCTTCAACGTGATCAGCCAGCCGTCCTATGACGGCTACACCGTCTACGGGTACCAGGACGAATCCGGGCACTGCCTGTGGGCAAACCAAGGCGGCAACCATCCCATCGAAGTGGGCGTAGCCTGCCAATCCGGGCTTGACATCGAAGACTTCTACGGGACCCACTTCTACAGCGGTGATGGTTGGCATCGTGCCCCGCCGTGCAGTCCGGGATCCGGGCGGCGAGCGCCTGCGGGCTGAGCAGCGGGTCGGCCTCGCGCTTGGTCTCCATGGCCGCCCCGGCCAGGGTGAGGTCGGCGTACGGTGACCTGGCGAAGGCGGCGGCGGGCGGGAGCAGCCCGTGGTCGCGGGCGTTGACCAGGGCGGCGACGGAGATGACCGTGGAAGTACAGGACGACATGGCGAGGTTCGATTCCGTCGACCGTGATCTCGGCGGTCGGGACGCCGCCAAGCGCGGCTGCGGTCACGGTTATGTCGGCGGGCAGCGGCTGCGCCGACAGCACCTCCCGCAGCTGCCGCCGTTGCTCGTGGACGTCACCGTCGGCCGGGAAGGCTGACTGCCGCAGGATCGCGTCGAGGGTCTGTCGCTGTTGTGCGCTCACGGAGGACCTCCTTCGGTTCGGATACGCCCGGGCGGCTCATGGGGCCAGCGCGGCTAGCTGGCTGATCGAGTGCGGCCGAAGCCAGTGGCGATCAAGGTGAGCGGCGGTCACCTGGTTCCGGTGATTTGCGGCCGGGATGAACGTCCGAATCTCGGGCAGCTCCAGGCCGAGCGCCTCGATCACGGCCAGCACGCCGTACCGCGCCGACCGGTTCGGCAGGCCGGTGAGCACGGTGTGCGTGCCGTGATGCCGCGGCGCCTGGCTAGCGGGCGCGGCGGCCCGCCAGCAGCCGCAGGTCCCTGGCGCGCTGTACGGCCGAGGACCGGTCACGGACCTGGAGCTTGGCGTAGATGCTGCGCAGGTGCGTGCTGACGGTGAACCGGTCATCGCGAACGGCAGGATCAGCCGGTCGGACTCGGCCAGGGCAAGCGCGCGTCCGGCCGCCTGGTTCGCCGCGCTGTGGTCGCCGAGCTCGCGATGGGCGAGCCCGGCGAGCAGGTGCGCCTCGACGAACTGTGCGGTGCCGTGCCAGCGCCGCAAGAGCCGGCAATCCCGCCGGCCGCACCGCCGCGCGCCGCACCCCAGCCGGCCGCCCTCGCGGCGCCCCAGTCGGCCGC
>JASHTQ010000316.1 GCA_030040475.1 Streptosporangiaceae bacterium | reverse complement strand
GGACCGCTGCCTCAAGGTCGAGCACGCGCGCTACATCGGCCGGATGCACTGGCTCGGCTTCAACACCCAGCGCATAACCTCCGTCCGCACCGGCCTCCAGTAACCGTAGCGTGCACAGCAACCACCCCCCGTTCGGCCCACATCTTTTACTCCGAACGGGCGGTGGTGGCACCTCCACGCCAGCCCGCGTCGGCCCGAGTGCAATGAAACCCGCCTTCCACTACCTCCCTGGGTACTGGAACCCCGGTTTCATGCCGCGGGGCGGGGGCGGGCACTTACGGCGGGGGTGGCCGTTTTGAGGAGTAGTTTGCGGGCTGGCTTCGGCGGGAGGGCGTGGCGTGACGCTGGTGCTGATCGGCCTGGTCGGCGGGATCATCACGGGGCTGTCGCCGTGTGTCCTGCCGGTGCTTCCCGTCGTCCTGCTCGGCGGCGGCGCCGCGGGCACCGACGAGGAGTCGGCGCGGCGGCGGCCGTATCTCGTCGTCCTCGGCCTGGCGCTGAGCTTCGCGGTCTTCACCCTGTTCGGCACGCTCATCCTGGCCAGCCTGCACCTTCCTGACGACGCGATCCGCTGGCTGGGCCTGGCCCTGCTCGTGCTCGTCGGGGTCGCGCTGCTTGTGCCGCCGCTCGGCCACCTGATCGAGCGGCCCTTCTACCGCTTCCCCCAGCGCGCCGTCGGCACCGGCCGCAACGGCCTGCTCCTCGGGATCGCGCTCGGCGCGGTCTTCGTGCCGTGCGCCGGCCCGGTGCTCGCGGCCATCACCGTGGCAGGCGCGACCGGCCACATCGGCCTGCGCACGATCGGCCTCACCGCGGGCTTCGCGGTCGGCACCGCGATACCGCTGCTCGCCTTCGCGCTGGCAGGCCGCGGCATGACCCAGCGGATCGGCGCCTTCCGGCGCCATCAGGGTGCCTTCCGCGCGGTCAGCGGCACGGTGATGATCGTGCTGGCGGTCGCGCTGACGTTCAACCTGTCCGACCTCGTCCAGCGGCTGATCCCGAACTACACCCAAGGCGTGAGCAACTCGCTGGAGAAGGGCGCCGCGGCGGCCCAGGGCGGCAGCGCCAGCGTGTCGCTGCAGGACTGCCAGACCGCGGCCCTGTACGGCGGCTCCGGGCTCGAGGACTGCGGCCCGGCGCCCGCGTTCCGCGGCATCCAGCAGTGGCTGAACACCCCGGGCGGCAGGCCGGTGAGCCTGGCCTCGCTGCGGGGCAAGGTCGTCCTCGTCGACTTCTGGGCCTATTCCTGCATCAACTGCCAGCGCGAGCTTCCGCACGTGGAGGCCTGGGCCAAGGACTACGCCGCCGACGGGTTCGAGGTCGTCGGCGTGCACACGCCCGAGTACGCCTTCGAGCACGTGCCGTCCAACGTCGAGGCCGGCGTGCGCCGGCTCGGCCTGACCTTCCCGGTCGCGCTCGACAACTCCTACGACACCTGGAACGCCTACGACAACCAGTCCTGGCCGGCCGCGTACCTCATCGACGCCAGCGGCCAGATCAGGCACATCTCCATCGGGGAAGGCGACTACACCTTCGAGGAGCAACTGATCAGGCAGTTGCTGGTCGCCGCGCACCCGGGGATCACCCTGCCGAAGGCGACCAACGTCCCCGACCTCACCCCCGACGACCCGCTGCAGACGCCCGAGACCTATCTCGGCGCCGAGCGCGAGCAGGGATTCGACGGCGGCTCCGCCTACGTGACCGGCCAGTTCACGCCGCCGGCCACCCTGCCGCAGAACGCCTTCGACCTCGCGGGCAGCTGGACCATCGGCCAGCAGGCGATCACCGCGGGCAAGGGCGCCGCGGTCACCCTCTCCTTCCACGCCTCCTACGTCTACCTGGACGTCGGAGGCACCGGCACGCTCACCGTCTCGGCCGGCGGCAAGACCGAGGTCATCCGCGTCTCCGGCGCACCCGACATCTACACGGTCGCCACCGAGCGTCCCGCCCAGAACGGCACCGTGACCGTCAGGCTCTCACCGGGCCTGGCGGCCTACTCGTTCACCTTCGGCTGAGCGGCTACGCGGGCTTCAGCAGGGCTCGCTGGAGTACCACGGGCACGGACAGCTCGCGGTAGCCGTGTTCGTCGAACAGCACGGTGACGTGGTCGCCGTCGTAGCGCTGGACCGTGCCCTCGCCCCAGCGTTCGCTCGCCACCCGGGAGCCGACGGCGAACGGGACGTCGGCGGGCTTGTCGGCCCCGGCGGGGACCAGGTCGTTGTCGCAGTTGCCGCACGGGCCTGGGTAGTCCTGGCCGAAGTAGGTCAGCAGGAATGAGCGCCGGCACCCGGTGTGTTCGGCATAGCGGCGCATCATCGTCAGCCGGGTGCGCTCGATCTCGTCCTCGCGCTGCGTCTGGGCCTCCGACGCCGCCAGCGCCGCCGCGACGGTCATCGACCCGGTCCAGCGGATCTCGCCGTCCGCCTGCCACGCCGCCGCGCCGAGATCGGCCAGCCGGACCAGCGCGGCGGTCTGCTGGCGAGCGCCGTGCGTGCCGGGCTCGACCGGCTGGCCGGCCGCCAGCGCCGCCGCGACTTGCGACACCACCGTGCCGGATACGCCGCGCGCGGTCAGGTAACGCGCGATCTCGAAGTCCTCGTAGCGGTAGAGCAGCAGCGCGCGGGAGGCTCCGTTGTCCCGGCCGGCCCGGCCGAACTCCTGGTAGTACGCGTCCAGGGAGGGCGGCGGGTCGAAGTGCACCACCCACCGCACGTCCGCCTTGTCGATCCCCATGCCGAACGCGACCGTGGCCGCGATGATGCGCGCCGAGCCGTCGACGAACGCGGTCATCGCCTCGTGCCGCTCGCGGGCGGAGAGCCCCGCGTGGTAGAGCGTGACCCGCTCGCGCGCCGCGGCGAGCGTGTCGCGGCACGCCTGCGCGTCGGCGTGCGTGGCCGCGTAGACGATGCCCGGCCCGGTGAGCTCGGCCGCCGCGCTGACGAGTTCTTGCTGCTTGTCTGCGGCGGTGCGGGTCCGGCGCACCGACAGCTGGATGTGCGGCCGGTCGAAGTCCCCGATCACCACGACCGGATCGCGCAGGCCGAGCCGGCGCACGATCTCGGACCGGACCGGCGGCGCGGCCGTCGCGGTCAGCGCCAGCCGGACGGGCGCGCCGACCGCCTCGGCCTGCGCGCCGAGCAGCATGTAGTCGGGGCGGAAGTCGTGGCCCCACTGGCTGATCAGGTGCGCCTCGTCGACCGCGATCAGGCCGGGCGCCGCACGCCGCAGCGTCTGGCGGGTCTGCTCGTTGGCCAGTTGCTCCGGGGACAGGAAGATGAACGTGCTTTCGTCGCAGGAGGCAAGCAGCGCCGCGGCGTGCGCGCTCGCCGACTGCTGGGAGTTCAGCACGACCGCCCGCAGGCCGGCCGCGCGCAGGTGCGCCAGCTGGTCGTCCTGCAGCGCGATCAGCGGCGAGACGACGACCGTCGGCCCGTCGCGCAGCATCCCCGCCAGCTCGTAGATCGCCGACTTCCCGCCGCCTGTCGGCAGCACCGCGAGCGCGTCGCGCCCGTCGGCCAGCGCCTGGACCGCGGCTTGCTGGCCGGGGCGGAGGCGCTCGAAGCCGAGGCGGT
>JASHTQ010000315.1 GCA_030040475.1 Streptosporangiaceae bacterium | reverse complement strand
CGGAACTCGAGGCCGACCTCGACGTAATCGTTCAGGCCCATCTCGGTGGGCAACTCGATGCCCAGGCCGACCGAGACGCCGCCGCCCTCCACCGCCCCCTTGTTCGCCGCCTCCATGATCCCGGGGCCGCCGCCGGTGATGATCGCGTAGCCGGCCTTGACCAGGCCGCAGGCGATCTGTTCGGCAATCAGGTATTCGGGGGCGTCGCGACGGGTGCGCGCCGAGCCGAAGACCGACACCGCGGGGCCGAGCTCTGCCAGCAGGCCGAACCCCTCCACGAACTCCGCCTGGATCCGCATCACCCGCCAGGGGTCGGTGTGCACCCAGTCGGCGGGCCCGCGCCGGTCGAGCAGCCGCTGGTCGGTCGTGGTCGCCGGTATCTGCTTGCCGCGTAGCGTGACAGGACCCTGGCGGCGGACCCTGCGGTGCGGCTCTGAATTTACGCTCATTGTGCACCTAGGGTAATCGTGCCAGGCACCTTACGGGTTGATGCCGTGGTCGCGAAGGATGGCGTTGAGGGCGGCCTTGTCGTGGCGGCGGCCGGGGGGGAGGCGCTTGAGGACCAGGACGCAGGGCATGCCGAACTCGCCGCCGGGGAAGCGGCGGGGGCGCATGCCGGTCACGCAGACCGACCACGGGGGGGCCTCGCCTCTGGGCAGTTCCTCGCCGGTTTCCGTGTCGATGACGTGGGTGGTGGGGCCTAGGTGGGTGCCCGGGCCTAGGACGGCGCCGACGCGGACGCGGGCGCCCTCGACCACCATGCAGCGGGAGCCGATCATCGTCTCGTCCTCGATCACGACCGGGATCGCGTTCGGCGGCTCAAGCACGCCGCCGATGCCGACGCCGCCGGAGAGGTGCACGTTCTTGCCGATCTGGGCGCCCGAGCCGACCGTCGCCCAGGTGTCCACCATCGTTCCTGTGTCGACGTAGGCGCCGATGTTCACGAACGACGGCATCAGCACCGTGCCGGGCGCGACGTAGGCGCCCCAGCGGACGATCGCGCCCGGCAGCACGCGGACGCCGTCCAGGTGCCTGGTCAGCGGCACCCTGTCGTGGTAGCGGAAGTCGCCCACCTCGGACGCGGCCATCGGCAGCAGCCGGAACGCGAGCAGGATCGCCTGCTTGGCGCGCTCGTCCACGACGACCTCGTCGGTCTCCTGGTCGATGTGCGCGACCCTCGCGCGGCCGGCGTCGATCTCGTCCACCGCGGCGACCACCGTGTCCCGTGCCTGGGTGTCCTGCGGCGACAACTCGTCACGGCGGGCCCACAGGTCATCGATGGCGTCTGGAAGGAGGGCGGTCCGCGAAGTGCTCATGATGCGCGAGCTTAGCGGTACCGTCTGATTCTGTGCCGCCCTATCGAGCTCGGCCCAGGCTGTGGGCCGTCCTCGGGTCCGTGTTCGTGCTGCTTGCCGCCGGGGCGGGCTACCTGGTCTACCGCGGCATCCAGCCGGTCCCGGCCCCTCCCCCGCCGCCGGGCTGCCAGGCGGGCACCGGGGTGACCGCCATCGGGCTGGAGACCGACCAGACCGAGATCGCGGCCACGATCGCGGGCGTCGCGGCCCGGCGGCACCTGCCGCGGCGGGCCGTCACCATCGCCTACGCCGCCGCGCTGCAGGAATCCCAGCTGCACAACCTGCACTACGGCGACCGCGACTCGGTCGGGGTCTTCCAGCAGCGGCCCTCGCAGGGCTGGGGCACCACGGCCGAGATCGAGGACCCCATCTACGCCACGACCAGGTTCTTCGCCGCCCTGGTCAAGGTGCACGACTACACGAAGATCTCCGTCGACGCCGCCGCGCAGGACGTGCAGCGCAGCGCGGACGGGTACGCCTACGAGCAGTGGGTGGCGACCGCCACGCTGCTGACGAACTACTTCACCGGCTCGTGGCCGCACGGCGTCTCATGTTGGTACACCCCGCGGGAGGCGTCGGCGGACCTGACCGGCGCGGTTCGCGAGCTGGCTTTGACGTTCGGGCCGCTGGGCGAGAAAGGGGTGGTCGTGGGTGTTACCACTGATCGTTCGGCTAAAAATAAGAAAAGGGAAGCGGTCGTGCAGGTCAAGCGGGCCTCAGCCTGGACGGTGGCTGGGTGGCTGGTGGCCCACGCGCAGGAGTACGGGCTCAGCCAGGTGCGGTACGCCGGTTATGAGTGGACGGCGGCTGATGGCAGTATGGGCTGGCAGCCCGCCTTCGGCCCTAGGCCGGCGCAGGGCAGTATTGTCGCTGGCTGAGGCGCCATACTGGGATAGCTGCAGGGATCGGATCGAAGACAGGAGTTCACCCGTGACCTACATCATCGCGCAGCCTTGCGTTGATGTGCTCGATAGGGCGTGCATCGAGGAATGCCCCGTGGACTGCATCTACGAGGGCGAGCGCATGCTCTATATCCACCCCGACGAATGCGTGGACTGCGGCGCGTGCGAGCCCGTCTGCCCGGTAGAGGCGATCTACTACGAGGACGACGTGCCCGAGCAGTGGAAGGAATACTACAAGGTCAACGTCGACTTCTTCGCCGACCTCGGCTCGCCGGGCGGCGCCTCGAAGACCGGCAAGACCGGCAGGGACCACCCGCTCGTCGCCGCGCTGCCGCCGCAAGCCGCGGAGGAATGACGCTCGCATCCCGGCTTCCCGTCTTCACCTGGGACCGGATCGCGCCGCTGGCCGAGAAGGCCAGGCTTCATCCGGACGGGGCGGTGGACCTGTCCATCGGGACGCCGGTGGATCCCGTGCCTGCGGTGATCCAGGCGGCGCTCGCCTCGGCGTCGGACTCGCCTGGGTATCCGGCGACCTGGGGGAGTTCTGGACTGCGTTCGGCGGCTGCGGAGTGGATGCGGCGTTCGCTTGACGTGGTGGTCTCGCCGGACGACGTGCTGCCGGTGATCGGGACCAAGGAGTTCATCGCCTGGCTGCCTACGGTGCTCGGGCTGCGTTCCGGTGATGTGGTGCTGCACCCGGAGCTTGCGTATCCGACGTACGACATCGGGGCGCGGCTTGCTGGTGCTACGGCCGTCGCCTCGGACAGCCTCGTGTCGGCCGGGCCTTCTCGGGTGAGGCTGGTGTGGATGAACTCGCCGTCGAACCCGACCGGGCGGGTGCTGCCGGTTCCGGACCTTTCTGCGGCGGTCGCGTGGGGGCGGGAGCGCGGGGCGGTGGTGGCGTCCGACGAGTGCTATATCACGCTCGGGTGGGATTGTACGCCAGTGTCTGTGCTGCATCCTTCGGTGTGCGGCGGGTCGTTCGCTGGGCTGCTTGGCGTTTTCTCGTTGTCCAAGCGGTCTAATTTGGCTGGGTACCGGGCTGGGTTTGTGACCGGGGACCCTGCTTTGGTGGCGCAGTTGCTCGCGGTTCGCAAGCAGGCCGGGATGATGGTGCCTGGGCCGGTGCAGGCGGCCATGACGGCCGCGCTTTCCGATGACTCGCATGCTGTTGTGCAGCGGGAGCTTTACGCCTCGCGGCGGGCGGTGCTGCGGGCGGCCCTGCTGTCGGCGGGGTGGCGGATCGACCACTCCGAGGCCGGGCTGTACCTGTGGGCCACGTTGCCTGGGCATGACTGCTGGTCGGCGGCGGAGCTGCTCGCTTCGGACTGCGGCGTCCTTGTCGCGCCAGGGATCCTGTACGGGGCCGCGGGGTCGCAGCACGTGCGGGTGGCGCTGACCGCGACCGACGAGCGGATCGCCGCGGCGGCGCAGCGGATCGCCGCGGCGGCGGAGCGGATCGGGGCGCTGCGTTTCGCGTAGGCTTTTTCGGCGGCTGGCTGGACCGGCATGTCCAGCACGAGCTCCGGGAGGGGCACCGGAACGCCGCCCGGCACATGGGGGCGATCTCTACGGCGGGCCACCTGCGGTTCGTCGAGGCGGACAAGATCGCGGCGATCACGGTCGGCTATATCCGCTGCGACCTGGGCCGGGAAGAGGCCGAGCAGCTGCAGCCGCCGCAGGGCGCGCCGGTCTATTACGCCAACGCGATCGACCAGGCACGCACCGTGAACACGTATTACGGCCAGATGTTCCGCCCGGGCCGCTGGAGGCGCGAGCAGTAAGCGGTTGGCGTGATTGTGGGTCGTTACTGCCCTTATGGGGGAAGTAACGACCCACAATGATTGAGCCGGTCCCCGCCTGAGGCGCACGGGTCGGGAAGAATGTGGGAATGTTTCGGCGACGCGCGCAGGGGTCCAGGCGGGATGACGGCCTGGCGGGTGACGAGCTGGGTAGTGCGGCGGGGCTGGCTGGGGCAGGCGGGGGCGCTGGGGTTTCAAGAGGCTCAGAAGGTTCGGGGGGCCCGGGGGTTTTTGGGGGCTCGGAGGTTTTGGGGTCGCTGGGTGGGGCGCCGGACGGGGTGGACGGTAGCGTGCCGCATCCGGCCAGGATTTGGAACTACTGGTTGGGCGGGCGGGACTACTTTGCCGCCGACCGGTCCGCGGGGTATGCGCTCGGCCAGGAATACCCGCACGTCACGGAGATCGCGCGGGCGGAGCGGGCATTCCTCGTCCGGGCCGTGCGGTTCCTTGCCGGGCCGGCTCGGATGCGGCAGTTCCTCGATATCGGGGCCGGGCTGCCGGCCGGGGGGAACACCCACGAGATCGCGCAGCGGATCTCACCGGACAGCGGGATCGTGTACGTCGACCACGACCCGGTGGTGCTGGCGCACGCCAGGGCGCTGCTCGCGAGCCCGATGCTGGCCAGCTCGCCGGAAGGCGTCGTCAGCTATATCCAGGTCGACCTGCGCGACGTGGCCGCGGTGATCGCGCGCTCGGCGCATACCCTCGATCACGGCAAGCCAGTCGCGCTGATGATGCTCGGCGTGCTCGGCTACATCGACGATCACGGGGCAGCCCGGTCGATCGCGAGCCAGCTGATGGACGCGCTGCCGTCGGGCAGCTATCTCGCGATCGCCGACGGCGTGGCCGCCAACGGCTACGTCGAGAGCATGCAACAGCGGTATAACCAGGTCGCGCCGACGGCCTACCGGCTGCAGCGGCAGGACGAGCTGGCCAGCTTCTTCGACGGGCTGGACCTGGTCGAGCCGGGCGTCGTGCCGTGTCCGCGGTGGAAGCCCGACGTGCGTTCGGCTTCTGACGGCGGGGCACCTGGCGAGGCGATCGCCTACTGCGGGGTGGCCAGGAAGCCGTGAACGGTCCTACGCTTTGCATGCAGTGATCGGGCTGGGGACGTGCGCGCGATGGCCGCATGCGGGCGGGACGCGATGGCCGCGAGTGGGTGATCGGCGTCTTGACGGCGGCCGGGCGGCCGGCGGAGGGCGGAGGGCCGACGGAGGCCGGCTCGAGGGACCGGGCGGATGCGGCGACCGGACCCGCTGTGACCTGCGCGCAGGCCGGCCGGGAAAGGCCGGCTCTCGCCGCGGCCAGCCGACGTACGCCTGAACAACGAATCACCGTTCTGGTCTGTTATTACGCAACGATTCGCCGTTAGGACGCATGATCGACGCATTTTTTCCGGGTACTCGCAGCCCCTAACCTTGCTTCATGATCACTGAGGAACTCAGCGCGGCAGAACCGCCGCGGCGAGTGGCGACGTCCCGGGAGTACCTGATGTGCCCGCCGGAGCACTTCGCCGTCACGTACGCGATCAACCCGTGGATGCGGCCGGAGAACCCGGCCGACGCCGCGGTCGCGATGCGCCAGTGGGCCAGCCTCCGGCAGACCCACCTGGACCTGGGCCATGACGTGCGGACGATCGAGCCGGCGGCCGGGCTGCCGGACATGGTGTTCGCCGCCAACGGCGCCCTCGTCGTCGGCGGGACCGTGCTCGGCGTCCGGTTCCGCTACCCGCAGCGGGCCGCGGAGGCGGACGCGTACCTGCAGTGGTTCCGCGACAGGGGCTACGAGGACGTCCGGGAGTCCTCACACGTCAACGAGGGCGAGGGCGACATCCTGTACACCGGGCAGGCGCTGCTCGCGGGCCACGGCTTCCGCACCGACCTGGCCGCCGCGGGCGAGCTCGCCGCGGTCTTCGGGCTGCCCGTGGTGAGCCTCCGCCTGGTCGACCCGCGGTTCTACCACCTGGACACCGCGCTGTGCGTGCTGGACTGCGACACCGCGATGTACTACCCGGCGGCGTTCGACGACGACAGCCGGGCCGCGCTCGCCGCGCATTTCGCCGAGCTGATCGAGGCCAAGGACGAGGACGCCGAGGTGCTCGGGCTGAACGCGGTCAGCGACGGCCGTCACGTGGTGCTGCCGGCCCAGGCTCGGGGGCTGGCCGCACAGTTGACCGCGCACGGGTTCGAGCCCGTGGCAGTCGACATGTCCGAACTGCTCAAGGCCGGCGGCGGCCCCAAGTGCTGCACGCTGGAGCTGCGCTAGGAACCTAACCTCAAAGGGGGTGGCAACCATGACGGGGATCATGACCGACCTGCTGGAGCTGACCAGCGAGTACGGTGCGCATAACTACCATCCGCTGCCGATCGTGGCGGCGCAGGCCGAGGGTGTCTGGGTGACCGACGTCGAGGGGCGCCGGTACCTGGACATGCTCGCCGCGTATTCCGCGCTGAACTTCGGCCACAGGCATCCCAGGCTCATCGCCGCCGCGCGGCGGCAACTCGAGCACGTCACGCTGGTGAGCCGGGCGTTCGATCACGATCAGTTCGGGCCGTTCTGTGCCGAGCTGGCCGAACTCGCCGGCATGGACGTCGTGCTGCCCATGAACACCGGCGCCGAGGCGGTCGAGACCGCGATCAAGGTCGCGCGCAAGTGGGGGTACACGGTCAAGGGGGTGCCCGCGGACCAGGCGGTGATCATCGCGTTCACCGGGAACTTCCACGGGCGCACCACCACCATCGTCAGCTTCTCTACCGACCCCGACGCGCGGGACGACTTCGGGCCGTACACGCCCGGCTTCGTGGTCGTGCCGTACGGCGACCTGCCGGCGCTGGCTTCGGCCGTTTCCTCGCTTGGCGAGCGTGTCGTGGCGGTCCTCGTCGAGCCGATCCAGGGCGAGGCCGGCGTGGTCGTGCCGCCGCCCGGCTTCCTGCCCGGCGTCAGGGAGCTGTGCACCTCCCGCGGCATCTTGATGATCGCGGACGAGATCCAGTCCGGGCTCGGCCGGACCGGGTTCACCTTCGCCTGCCAGGCCGAGGGCGTGGTGCCCGACGCCTACCTGCTGGGCAAGGCGCTCGGCGGCGGCATCGTGCCCGCCTCGGCGATGGTGTCCACCTGGCCGGTGCTCGGCGTGCTCCACCCGGGCCAGCACGGGTCCACGTTCGCCGGGAACCCGCTGGCCTGCGCCGTGGCACGGGAGGTGATCGCGATGCTGCGGACGGGTGAGTACCAGGAGCGTTCGGCGCTGCTCGGGGAGAAGTTCCATGCCCGGCTGGCCGCACTGCCGCGCGACGTGGTGCGGGAGGTGCGCGGGCGCGGGCTGTGGGCCGGGGTGGAGTTCTCGTCCCTGCCGGGGCGCGAGGTGTGCGAGCGACTGGCGGCACACGGCGTGCTCGCCAAGGAGACGCACGGGAACACGATCAGGCTCGCGCCGCCGCTGGTGATCAGCGACGAAGACCTCGACTGGGGGCTGGACAGGATCGAGGAGACGATAGCGAGCTAAGGCCAGGCGGCGGTAGGCGCCGGCGTGGTGGACCAGCGGGCCGAGCCGTGGCGGGTCGGCGAGCCCGGAGACGCCGGCGACCCGGCCGACGACGATGCTGTGGTCGCCGCCGTCGTGCACGGCGGTGGTCCGGCATTCCAGCACGGCCAGGGCCTCGTCGAGGACCGGCGCGCCGGTGACCGGGCCGGGGTGATGCGCCACCTCGTCGAGCTGCCCGCCCAGCGGGCGGCCCCTGGTGGCCAGCCAGCGCGCGGTCTTCTCGGCGTCCTCGTGCAGGATGGACACCGCCCACCAGCCGGCCGTGACGACAGCGTCGTGGAACCTGGCGATCTTCTCCGCGCAGAACAGCACGAGCGGCGGGGCCAGCGAGACCGAGGTGAACGCGCTGACGGTCATGGCGTGGCCGGCGGGCGTGGTGACGACCACGATGCCGCTGGCGAACTGGCCCGCGGCGCGGCGAAACGAGGCCGCGTCGACGTCGACGTCGGCGTCGCCGGGGTCGCTCACCTCGGGCGCACCCGCGTCAGCGAGGCGAGGATGACCCCGCCGACCGCGCACAGGGTGCCGCCGTACAGGTACCACTTGCCCGCCGCGGTGTTGGTGATGATCACGCTGCCGCTCGCGACCGGCATGGACAGCACGAACGAGGCGGCGATCCAGCCGATCGCGGGCACAAGGGCGCCGCTGACCGTGTGCAGCACCCGGGAGGCCAGCAGGCAGGTGGCGAGGATCGCCCCGCAGAACGCGAGCGCGGCCAGCGGCAACGGTCCGATCATCCCGCTGTACAGGAAGCTGCCGAGCATGCCCTGCACCGCCCCGAACACGAACAGCACGCCGTAGGTGACGCCGGTGAGGAGCAACCCGGGTCCCTTGCTGTCTGCCGTGCCGTCCATGACAGCAGGCTACAGCTCCCTATCCCGGCTATCCCGATGCCCGGGACCGCGAGGCCCGGCGAGCTGGGTGTAGCACTCCACGCCGGTGAGCGGGTGCGGCACGTTGTTGGTCAGGGCGAAGAACGGCGGGGACACGGCGATCTGGGTCGCGTGGGCGCGCATCGCCGCTATCTTGGCATCGAGGTACGCGGTGGCGTCGATCTCCGCGGTGACCTGATCGGAGTCGGGCGCCGCGGTGGCGTAGAACTTGGCCAGGCCGGGCACGCCGCGCTCGAAGGCACGCCAGGACACCCGGTGCGCCTGGATGTGGTCGGGATGGCCGTAGAAGCCGTTGGCGTCGTAGGTCACAAGCACCTCCGGCCGGACCTCGTCGATGACGTCGAGCAGGGCCCGGGCGGCCTCGCCGACGTCGGCCTGCCAGAAGCAGCGCGGGTCGTCGTTGCCCTCGGTGCCCATCATGCCCGAGTCGCGCCAGCGGCCCGGGCCGCCGAGGAACCTGTGGTCGGTCACGCCGAGCGCGGCGCACGCGGCGTCAAGCTCGCCGACCCGGTACTCCCCCAGCCGGTCCTCGCGATCGGCGGCCAGGTGCGCGAGCGACGGCGGGATGATCTCGCCGAGCTCGCCGAGCGTGCAGGTGACGAGCGTGATCTGCGCGCCTTCGGCGGCGTATTTCGCGATCGTGGCGCCGGTGCCGATCGACTCGTCGTCCGGATGCGCGTGCACGAACAGCAGCCGTCGGCTCATCCCAGCGAGCCTACAGTGGCTAGATTCATGGCATGGCAGAGAGCTTTCCCCGGCAAGAGGCCAGGACCAGGCGCTTCACGCTCGGTGCGGCCCGGACGTTCCGCGTCTCACCGGACGGCGCCCGGGTCGTCTACCTGCGCTCGAAGGGCGGCAGCGACCCGGTGACGTGCCTGTGGGCGATGGACGTGGCCGCGGGGCAGGAGCGGCTGGTCGCGGACCCGAGGGAGCTCGGCGCGGCCGAGGAGGACCTGCCGCCGGAGGAGCGCGCGCGGCGGGAACGGGTCAGGGAGTCGGCGGGCGGCATCGTGGCCTACGCGACCGACGCCGAGGTCACGATCGCGGTCTTCAGCCTGTCCGGGCACGTCTATGTCGCGGACCTGACCGGCTCCGGCCTCCCGCCGCGGCCGGTGCCGACGCGGACCCCCGCGCTGGACCCGCACCCCGACCCCACCGGGCGCCGGCTGGCCTACGTGAGCGCCGGCGCGCTGCGGGTCACCGGCCTGGACGGCCCGGGCGGCCCGGGCGGCCCGGGCGGGGACCTGGCGGTCGCCGACCCGGAGGGCGCGGCCGACGTGACGTACGGGCTGCCCGAGTTCATCGCCGCGGAGGAGATGCACCGCCGCCGCGGCTACTGGTGGTCCCCGGACGGCTCGGCCCTGCTCGTCGCGCGGGTCGACGAGACACCGGTGAACAGGTGGCACATCGCCGACCCGGCCAACCCGGAACGCGAGCCCGTCCGGGTCGCCTATCCCGCCGCCGGCACCCCGAACGCCGACGTCTCCGTCTTCCTCGTCACGCTCGACGGCGGCAGCGTGCCGGTGGACACCGACGCCGAGGCGTTCCCGTACCTGGTCACCGCCCGCTGGCAGGAGGGCCGCGACCCGCTGGTCGTGGTGCAGAGCCGGGACCAGCGGACGATGCGCCTGCTGCGGGTTGACCCGGGCAGCGGCCGGGCCGAGGTGCTGCACGCCGACACCGACCCGTACTGGCTGGAGATCGTCACCGGCGTCCCGGCCTGGACGGCCGACGGCC
>JASHTQ010000314.1 GCA_030040475.1 Streptosporangiaceae bacterium | reverse complement strand
CCCGCGGGCGAGCGCGAGGGGAGCCGGCGGAGCTGTCCGGGCGGGGTCGGGGCGGGGTCCGACGGGACCATGTCGCCCTGGGCGTAGCCGACGGGCTCCTCCGCGGGGCGGACCCGCGAGACCAGGCTGGGCAGCACCGGCTCCGGCCGGTCCTGCCGCGGCCGTTCCTCGCGCGCCCGGTCCTCGCGGGGCTCGCGGGACTCCCGTGTCTCGCGGACCTCGCGGGGTTCCCGGACCTCGCGGACCTCGCGGGTCTCCCGGAGGGCCTCACGGCTCTCCCGGAGGGCCTCACGGCTCTCCCGAGGCTCGCGGACTTCGCGGGCCTCACGGGCCTCGCGCGCCACGGGGCGCGGGACCTGCTGGGTGGGGCGCTGGTACTCCGCCACGACCGGCGCGGTGTAGATGGCCGGGGGCGCGTGGTTCGCGGCGGCGGGCAGCGGCTGATAGGACACGCCGCCGGCCGCGGTCGAGTGGCCGTTCGCCAGCGGCCTGGCGTCGTCGGGCTCGCCCGCCCTGACCGAATCGGACCTGAGCGACTCAGCCCTGGCGGGCTCGGCGCCCGCGATCAGCTCGACGTAGGGCCGCAGCTGCTCGCCGCCGACCTCGATGATGTCGTCGGACTCCTGGCGCAGCGCGCGGGAGATGGTCCAGTTGCCGTCCACCGTGATGTGCAGCAGGGTAACCCGCAGGCCGAGGTCCTGGACGTCGGCGATGACCTGGGCCAGGTCCTCTTCCGAGCTCACCACGAGCGCGTCGCTGATCGCGTTGTTGCGGGCCAGCGTGGTCAGGTCGCGGTGGATCTCGGTTTCCACGCCCTCGCGCCTGCCGGGGCGGATCTTCGCCACCCGGAGCTTGATTCCCGGCAGGTCGGCGAGCGCGTCCTGCTCGGCGGTCCGGCGGCCGTCCACGGTCGCCTCGTACCAGTAGCAGCGCAGCACGGGCAGCCCGGAGCGTTCGGCGGCAAGGCCCGACAGCAGGCGCACCAGGCCCTCGTAGTCCCAGGAGACCGACTCGCCGCGGCGCGTTCCGTGCACGGCCATGGCACCGTCTGCGAGCACGTAACTTGCGTCGACGAACAGCGCGCAGCGATCCACGGCCCCACCGCCTTCCCTCGGCGTAGCTGGTGCAGACGGCTCTAAGACTAGTGAAGTATGTTCCTCCCGGATGGCTTTCTGCGCATTCCCGCAGCAGGAGAGCAGGAGAGCCAGCAGGAGAGGTAGCAGGAGACAGGACCCGGGGGCCGCGGAGCACCTAAGATCACTGCCGTGAGCGACCGCGCGGAACTGCTCGCCGCGATCAGGGCCAACGCCGTGATCCACGGCGATTTCATCCTCTCCTCGGGCCAGCGCGCCGGCACCTACGTCGATCTGCGCCGGGTCCTGCTCGACGGGCGGCTGGCGCCGCTGGCCGGCCGGGTGATGCTGGACCTGACCAAGGGCCTGTCCTACCAGGCCGTCGGCGGGCTGACCATGGGCGCCGACCCGGTGGCCAGCGCGATGATGCACGCGGCGGCGGCCCGCGGCGACCACCTCGACGCGTTCGTGGTGCGCAAGCAGGAGAAAGACCACGGCACCGGGCGCCGCATCGAGGGCCCGGACGTAACGGGCCGCCGGGTGCTCGCGGTCGAGGACACCTCCACCACCGGCGCCTCCCCGCTGGCCGCGGTGGACGCGCTGCGCGCGGCCGGGGCGGAGGTCGTGGGCGTGGCGGTGCTCGTCAACCGCGGCGCCAGGGAGCGGGTGACCGAACGCGGCCTGGAGTTCCTCGCCGCCTACGAGCTATCCGACCTTGGCGTCGTCTGACGGAACCGGCCCGTCGTGGCTGCGGCCACGGGCCTCGCGCCGGAACTCGCGCAGCCGGTACAGGACGAAGCCCACGATCGCGATGACGATCAGCGCGAAGATCGCGTAGCCGGCCACGGTGAGGCCGTGGCTGACGCTCTTCCAGGCGCTGCCGAGCCCGTACCCGACGCAGGACAGCACGGTGGCGTAGATCACCGTGCCGATCAGGCTGAGGACGCCGAACCGGATCGCCGGCATCCGGACCAGCCCGGCGACGATCGAGGTGAAGGCGCGGATGAAGGGCAGCATCCGGCCGACCGGAACCGCCCAGGCGCCGCGGCCGACGAGGAACCGCTCCGCCCGCTCCACGTCGGACTGGGTGACAAGGACGTAGCGGCCGAGCCTGGTCACCAGCGGCTTGCCGCCTGCCCGGCCGACGGCGTAGGAGGCGTAGGAGCCTGCCAGCTCGGCCAGCGAGCCGACGATGATGACCAGGGCGAGGTTGAGATGGCCCTGGTAGGCGAGCACCCCGGCGAAGCCGAAGGTGATCTCGGAGGAGATCGGGATGCACGCGGCCTCGAGGAAGCCGAACAGGATCAGCGCCGCGTACCCGGCCGACGTGAGGTAGCTCTCCATAGGCTTCCTGTTGTACCCGATGCCCGGCCCTGCCCAGTGCATCTTCACGGCCGCTTCATGTCTAGAGTTGGGCACGATAGGTCCGACACCTAAAGGGAGTCAACGCCAATGCCCATCGCCACCGCGGAGATCTACGCGCAGATGCTCGATGAGGCGAAGCAACGGGGCTTCGCGTACCCATCGATCAACGTCACCTCCAGCCAGACGCTGAACGCCGCGCTGAAGGGGTTCGCGGACGCGGGCAGCGACGGCATCGTCCAGATGTCGACCGGCGGCGCGGAGTACCTGTCCGGCGCCGGGGTCAAGGACATGGTGACCGGCGCGGTCGCGCTGGCCGAGTTCGCGCACGTGGTCGCGGCCAGGTACCCGGTGCACATCGCGCTGCACACCGACCACTGCCCGAAGGACAAGCTCGACGGCTACATGCGCCCGCTGGTCGCGATCAGCAGGGAGCGGGTCGCCCGCGGCCAGGAGCCGCTGTTCCAGTCGCACATGTGGGACGGCTCGGCCGTGCCGCTGGCGGAGAACCTGCGGATCGCCACCGAGCTGCTGGCCGACTGCGCGGCCGCGCACACGATCATGGAGATGGAGATCGGCGTCGTCGGCGGCGAGGAGGACGGGATCGTCGGCGAGATCAACGAGAAGCTGTACAGCACGCCGGAGGACGCGCTGGCGACCGCGGAGGCGCTGGGGCTCGGCGAGCGCGGCCGGTACATCCTCGCCGCCACGTTCGGCAACGTGCACGGCGTCTACAAGCCCGGGCACGTGAAGCTGCGGCCGGCCGTGCTGCGCGACATCCAGGACGCGGTGGGCCAGAAGTACGGCAAGGACAAGCCGTTCGACCTGGTCTTCCACGGCGGCTCCGGGTCCGCCCTGGAGGAGATCAGGGAGGCCATCTCCTACGGCGTGGTCAAGATGAACATCGACACCGACACCCAGTACGCCTTCACCAGGCCGGCCGCCGGGCACATGTTCACCAACTACGACGGCGTGCTCAAGGTCGACGGCGACGTCGGCGACAAGAAGGCCTACGACCCGCGCAGCTGGGGCAAGGCCGCCGAGGCCGGGATGGCCGAGCGGGTCGTCCGCGGCTGCGAGGACCTGCTGTCGGCCGGCCACCACCTCAGCTGAGGAGTTCGATGGAGCACCAGAACCTGATGGCCGGCCCGCCGGCGACGTACCTGCCGTCCGAGGACGAGGCGGCGGCGGCGCTGGCGGCAGGCACCCCGCCGGAGGAGGTCGCGGCGCGCTTCCCCGCCTACTCCGCCGCCTGGGCGGCGCTGGCGCAGCGCGCCTTCGCCGCGGGCGACGCGGTGACCGCCTACGCGTACGCGCGGACCGGCTATCACCGCGGCCTTGACCAGCTGCGCCGCGCGGGCTGGCGGGGCACCGGGCCGATCCCGTGGGAGCACGAGCCGAACCGCGGCTTCCTGCGCTCGCTGCACATGCTCGGCGCGGCGGCCGGCGCGATCGGCGAGGACGACGAGGCCGCCCGGTGCGCGCAGTTCCTGCGGGACAGCAGCCCCGCCGCGGCCGCCGCGCTGGCGTAGGCCATCCGGCGCGTCGATTGGGCGAGAACCCGATGTTGCGGGTACCCTCATTCCGCAAGAGCCCCTGCCGCGCTTGCGTCTGAGCGGGGGCTTCGTTTATGCGGGGCCGACCCGTACCCCGCGCCGGCCGAAGGGATCGCCCATGCCGGCCATCGTGGTGGTAGGCGCCCAGTGGGGTGACGAGGGCAAGGGCAAGGCCACCGACCTGCTCGGCGACCAGGTCGACTACGTGGTCAGGTACCAGGGCGGCAACAACGCCGGTCACACGGTCGTCATCGGCGAGGAGAGCTACGCGCTGCACATGCTGCCGTCGGGCGTGCTGTCGCCGCGGGTGGTCCCGGTCATCGGCAACGGCGTGGTCATCGACCCGCAGGTACTGCTCGACGAGATCGACGAGCTCACCGCGCGCGGCGTGGACTGCGGCGCTCTGCTCGTCTCGGCAAACGCGCACCTGATCATGCCCTACCACCGGGCGCTGGACAAGGTGACAGAGCGCTACCTGGGCAGCGCCAGGATCGGCACCACCGGGCGCGGCATCGGCCCGGCCTACGGCGACAAGATCGCCCGGGTCGGGATCCGCGTCCAGGACCTGTTCGACCCCGGCATCCTGCGCAAGAAGCTCGACCTCGTGCTGCGCGAGAAGAACCAGGTGCTCGGCAAGGTCTACAACCGGCGCGGCATCGACCCGGCCGCGACCGCGGCCGACTACGAGCGCTACGCCGAACGCCTCCGGCCCTACGTCGCGGA
>JASHTQ010000313.1 GCA_030040475.1 Streptosporangiaceae bacterium | reverse complement strand
ATCTGGCGGCTGGGGCGGCCGTGTCGTCGCGGCGATCTCGAGCGCCTTGTCCACGTAGACGCGGTAACCGAGGTCGGGCCGGTAGCCGTGCACCTCGGGCGTGCCCAGGCTGCGCATGAACGCCAGGATCTGCGGGCTGAACAGCTGGCCGGGCACGAGCACGGGGTACCCGGGCGGGTACGGCGTGACGTACGTCGTGGACACCACCTGGTCACCGCCCTCCACCCGCTGCTCGACCTCGTCCTGGGTCAGGTACTCGCAGTAGCTGTCGTTGTAGGACAGGTAGAAGGCCCGCCGGACGTCACCCTCCCGGGTCGGCAGCCCGCGACCGTCGGTGAAGCTGGGATGGAAGCCGCTGAAGTCGGGCAGCGGCGTCGACGGGGCCGTCAGGCGGAGCACGGCGCGCTCGTGGACGTCGCGCTCGGTCGGGCTCATGTCTGCCAGCTGGGCTTCGAGGTCCTTGGCGATGGTCACGAGCACCTCGATCAGGTACGCCACCGAGCTGCGCGTGGTGCCGATGGTCGTCATGAACAGGACAGTGTTCCTCGACGTCTTGTTGATCTGGACGCCGTAGCGGTCCATCAGGTGACTGCGCTTGAACGCGTCACCCTCGATGCCGGTACTGCGCCGGGATCAGGTCGGCGGTGGTCAGGCAGTGCATGTACGTGGACAGCAGCGGATGGTGGTCCACCGCGTCGCGCAGCCGCATCGCGTTCTCGATCTGCTTCTGCACAAGCTCGAAGCCCTCCAGGGCGGCCTGCCTGCGGCCGAGGTCGAGGGAGGCGAGGATCTGGTAGTTCGGCGACGTGGAGGTGTGGGTCATGTTGGCCTCGTGGAAGGTCTCCTCGACCTTCTGGCTGAAGTCCTGGTCCCAGACGTGGATCATCGATCCCTGCCGCAGCGAGGTCAGCGTCTTGTGCGTGGACTGGGTGGAGTAGACCCGGACCCTGGCCCTGGCGGGATCTGGCAGCGAACTCGTCGTAGCGCGCGCGGTACTCGGGCTGGCGCAGCATCTCGGCCAGCGTGCGGGCGGCCCGCATGGCGGTGCGCGGCCGGTAGACCGGGTGGAACCTGGCGAAGGCGAACCAGGCCTCGTCCCACAGGAAGATCAGGTCGGGCTTTATCGCCAGGCACTCCTGCATCACCCGCTGGACGTCGTAGACGATCCCGTCGAAGGTGCAGTTGGTCAGCAGCAGCATCTTGACCCGGTCGAGCTTGCCCGCCCGCCGCAGCGCGAGCAGCTGCTCCTTGATCTCCCGCAGCGGCACGGCACCGTACATCGAGTACTGGTGCATCGGGTAGGCCTCAAGGTAGGTGACCATGGCGCCGGCCAGCATCAGCCCGTAGTGGTGCGACTGGTGGCAGTTCCTGTCGACAAGGACGATGTCGCCGGGCTGGACCAGGGCCTGCACCACGATCTTGTTGGCGGTCGAGGTGCCGTTGGTGACAGCGAGTCCAGCCCGCCGCAGGTCGCCGACGTCTCGGCGAGGAAGATGTCCAGGCCGTAGAAGTCGACCATGTCCCTGATCCAGTGCGAGTCGACGATCGACTTGCCGTGCGAGATCGGCAGCGCGTGGAAAACCCCGGTCGGCCGGTGGCTGTAGCTGCGCAGCGCGCTGGGCACGGTCGTCGGGCGAGTGCTCCATCAGGTCATCGCCGGCGATGCTGTCCACGAACTGACGCAGCGAGGAGGAGTCATGGCGGGACCTGTGGGCGAACCGGCGGCGCACCACGCACGCCTGCAGCCGGTAGTTCAGCCGCGCGGCCATGACCGCGTCCTCCAGGCTGGGCACCACGACGATCTCGTAGACGAACGGGTCATCCGCGCGGCGCCACCGCCTCAGCTCCTCGCGCAGCGCGCGCTCTTGCGCCTCGCCGATGTCCTCGACCACGAGGACCTCGAAGTACGGCCGGTCGGTCCGGGCCAGCTCCAGCTGTTGTACGCCACCGAGTTCGGCACCTCGACCACCTCCATGATCTTTCCCTAGCAAGATAAGACCATGCGCTGGGCGAACGTGGTACAGCCGTGCAGGACGTGCACCGGGCCGTCGCCCTTGCCAAGCTCGGCGAGCCCGTGGGCGACCGCTTCCCCGGCGATGCCCGCGGCCAGCCGGGCCGCCTCGGTCAGCGGCAGCCCGGCCGCCAGGCCGGCCGCGAGCGCCGCCGAGTGCGTGCAGCCTGCCCCGTGCGTCGCGGCGACCGGGTGCCTGAGGACCGGGATGGCCACGTGCGCCGAGCCGTCGAACAGGTGGTCGACGGGCTCGGCACCGTGCCCGCCGGTGACCAGGGCGGCCGGGGCGCCCATCGCGACAAGCCGCTCGGCGAGCACCGCGCGGTCCTCGGTCGCCAGCTGGGTGAGCGCCTGGGCCTCGGGCAGATTGGGCGTCACCACGGTGGCCAGCGGGAAAAGCCGCGCGACGAGGGTCCCCACGGCGTCGGGGAGCAGCAGCCTGCTGCCCGAGCTCGCCACCATGACCGGGTCCACGACGAGCGGCAGGAATCTCGTCTCGAGCGCGTCGGCCACGGCCTCGATAAGCGGCGCGGAGAACAGCATCCCCGTCTTCGCGGCGTCGGCGCCGATGTCGTCGAGGACCGCGTCGATCTGCGCCCGGACGAACGCCGCGGGGAGCTCCTCGATGGCGGTCACGCCGAGCGTGTTCTGCGCGGTGAGCGCGACGATCGCCGACATGCCGTGCGCGCCGCAGCGGGCGAAGGCCTTCAGGTCCGCCTGGATGCCCGCGCCGCCGCCGGAATCGGACGAGGCGATCGTCAGCACCCGGGGGATCACGGCCCCGCTCACGCGGGAAGCTCCGGCAGCCCGGCGACCGGGCTCGACGCCTGGGCGTGCCAGCGCCTGGGTATGCGCCCCGCCGTCCGCGCGGCGTACCCGGCGGCCACGGCCAGCCGCATGGCCGCCGCCATCCGGCCCGGGTCGGCCGCGCGGGTGATGGCCGAGGCGATGAGGACCGCATCGCAGCCGAGTTCCATCGCGAACGCCGCATCGCTTGCCGTCCCGATCCCGGCGTCGAGGACGACGGGAACGCTGGCCTGCGCGACGATCATCGCGATGTTGTGCGGGTTGCGGATGCCCAGGCCCGAGCCGATCGGGGCGCCGAGCGGCATGACGGCCGCGCAGCCCGCCCGCTCGAGCTGCCCGGCGAGGACCGGGTCGTCGTTGGTGTAGGGAAGCACCACGAATCCCTCGCTGACCAGCAGCCGCGCCGCGTCGAGCAGCTCGACAGGATCGGGCAGCAGGGTGTGATCGTCCGCTATCACCTCCAGCTTGACCCAGTCGGTGCCGAGCGCCTCGCGGCCCAGCCTGGCCACCAGGAGCGCCTCGCTGGCCGTGTGGCAGCCCGCGGTATTCGGCAGGATGCGCACGCCGGCCTCCCGCAGCATGCCGAGCAGCGAGCCCTCCCCGTCGCCCGCGGGCGAGACGCGCCGCAGCGCGACGGTGGTGAGCGCCGTGCCGGAGGCGTCCAGTACCTGGCGCAGCACCTCCAGGCTCTGCACTCCCCCGGTGCCGAGGATGAGCCGCGAGCCCAGCTCGTGCCCGGCAAGCGCCCAGGGCTCCGCGGCGGCCGCCGTGTCGCTGCGCAGCTGCGTCTCGCTCATGTCATCCTCCTTGAACCGCCGTGACGACCTCGACCTGGTCGCCGTCACGCAGCAGCGTCGCCGTCCAGGAGCCGCGGGGCACCACGTCGCCGTTGACCGCGACGGCGATGCCGGCCTGAGCCGACGTCAGCTCGGCGATCGCGCGCGTGACGGTCGCGCCGTCGGGAAGCTCGCGCGGCTCGCCGTTGAGCCTTACCTGGATGCTCACCGGGCACCGCTGCCCGCCGCCGCGCCGCTGAACCGCGTGGGCGTGAACGGCTGCCATTCCGCCGCGGGCTCGTCCCCGGCCAGCAGGGCCGCGATCGCGTCCGCGGTGACCGGCGACATCAGGATGCCGTTGCGGTAGTGCCCGGTGGCCACCAGCAGGCCGTCGATGCCGCAGCCGCCGACGACCGGCCCGTTGTCCGGCGTTCCCGGCCGCAATCCGGCGCACGTCTCGGCCAGGATCAGCTCGCTCGTCACCGGAAGCACGCTCATCGCGTCGTGCAGCAGGTCGTGCACGGCGCCCGCGGTGACCGTCAGGTCCGGCCCGCGCTCCTCGGAGGTGGCGCCCACGATCAGCTCCCCGTCCGCGCGCGGCACCAGGTACACGTCCATCCCGCGCACGGTGGCCCTGATCGTGCGGCTGATCACCGGCGGCATGCCGTCCGGGTGGCGAAGCCGCAGCAGCTGGCCCTTGACCGGCCGGACCACCGACCGCAGCGGGCCTGGCAGCCCGTCGACCGAGCCCGACCAGCAGCCGGCGGCGACGACCACCGCGGCCGAGTCGACCTCGCCCGCGTCGGTGAGCCGTGCGCCGCTGATGCGCCCGTCCCGCACCCGCACGCCGGTTACGCGGTCCCTTACGACCCGCACCTTCGCCGCTGCCGCCGCCTCGCGCAGCGCTGCGGCGTATCGCCTGTTGTCCACCGACCAGTCGCCCGCGAACAGCACGCCGCCGTGCACGTCGGGCGTGAGGAAGGGCTCCAGCGTGCGGCAGGCCCTGCTGTCGAGTTCGGTCGCGTCCAGCCCGGCGGACCGGCGGAAGGCCGTCAGCCGGTTCAGGGCTGCCAGGTCGCCGGGGTCGTACGCGATCGCGAGCGTGCCTTCCCCGCGCAGGCCGATGTCACGGCCGGTCGCCTCCTGGAGTTCGGCGGCGAACGACGGGAAGCGCCGCACCGCAAGCAGGTTGACCCGCAGCAGCGCGCCCTCGCCGAACAGGGCCTCCGAGACCGGGGCGAGCATGCCCGCCGCGACCAGCGACGCGGCCTGGCCGTCCGCCGGGTCCACGAGGACGACATCGAGCCCGGCGGCCGCGGCGCGCCAGGCGATCGCGGTCCCGATGACACCGCCGCCCGCCACGACGACGTCTGCGGTGACGGCCAAAGAGCGCTCCCTTCGCCGGCATTACCCGGATCAGGTACGGACGGTCGGAGGCATCTCGCCTCCCTCTCAGCCCCGGACGGGCTCCCGTGGTGCCACCAGCCTATATCACCGTAACGTCGCGGCAACGCGCGTGATTGGATGGCTCGATGGCAAGCGATGTTCATCCGCTGCGGGCGCGGCTGGCCGACGCGCGCCTCTACCTGTGCACGGACGCGCGGAGGCCGGAGGGTGACCTGGCCTGGTTCCTCGACGCCGTGCTGTCCGCCGGTGTCGACATCGTGCAGTTGCGGGAGAAGGGCCTCGAGGCCGGCGAGGAGCTCGCGCTGCTGGACACCTTCGCCGCCGCGTGCCGCAGGCACGGCCGGCTGCTGGCGGTGAACGACCGCGCCGACGTGGCCCTCGCGGCCGGTGCCGACGTGCTTCACCTGGGACAGGACGACCTTCCCGTCCCCGTCGCCCGGCGCATCCTCGGCCCGGGCCCGCTCATCGGCCGCAGCAGCCACAGCCCGGCCCAGGCCGACGCGGCGGCGGCCGAGCCCGGCGTCGACTACTTCTGCGCCGGCCCGCTGTGGGCGACCCCGACCAAGCCGGGACGCCCCGGCACCGGCCTGAGCCTGCTGGCCCACGTAGCCCAGGCCGGGTCCGCGCGCCCGTGGTTCGCGATCGGCGGCATCGGCCTGGACCGGCTCGACGACGTGCTCGCCGCGGGCGCCACCCGCGTGGTCGTCGTCCGCGCCATCACCGAGGCCGACGATCCGGCCGCCGCGACACGCGCGTTCGCACGGCGGCTGCGCAGTTAGCCCACGAGGCCAACACATGTAACGATGAAATGTATGCGGATCAGCGGGGTTGAGTCGACAGACCTGTTCGTGGGGACCGCGCAGCGCCCGCTGCAGGTCGTGAGGGTCACGCTGGCGGCGGACGGGCCCGGGGGCGGCCCGGACACGCCGGCCACGCTGCACGTGGCGGGGCCCGGGGTGAGAAACCACGGCCCGTTCGGGATAGTAGAAGACATCGGCCCGGGCCAGAGCAGAGCCGTTGAGATCCCGGTGGAGATCGCGGCGCCCTACCAGCCGGGCAGCACCCGCCACGTCACCGTTACCGTGGAAAGCCAGGCGGGCCGCACCCAGGCAGAGGCCGACATCACGGTGGCCGAGCCTGGCTGGACCATGTGGATGGTCAGCCACTTCCACTACGACCCCGTGTGGTGGAACACTCAGGGGCAATTCACCGAGGCGCGGCTCACCCTCGCCGACGAGGAAGGCAGGCTGCCCGACGTCAGGAACGCGTTCGAGCTGGTCCGCGCGCACCTGGACAAGGCGAGGGCGGACGGCGACTACAAGTTCGTGCTAGCCGAGATCGACTACCTGAAGCCCTACCTCGACACCTACCCGCAGGACAGGCGGGACCTGCGGAGGCTGATCTCCGACGGCAGGGTCGAGATCGTCGGCGGCAGCTACAACGAGCCGAACACCAACCTGACCAGCGCGGAGTCCACCGTCCGCAACGCCGTCTACGGCATCGGCTACCAGCGGGACGTGGCCGGCGGGGACCCGAGGAGCGCGTGGATGCTCGACGCGTTCGGGCACGACCCCGGATACCCCGGCCTGATGGCGGCGGCCGGGCTCACCTCCTCGGCGTGGGCGCGCGGGCCGTTCCACCAGTGGGGGCCGTCCGGCGCCGAGGGCGGCGGCAACAGGCGGATGCAGTTCTCCAGCGAGTTCGAGTGGATCTCGCCGGACGGGCGGGGGCTGCTCACGCACTACATGGCGCAGCACTACGGTGCGGGCTGGCGGATCAACGGGCCCGCGGACCTGCCGGGCGCGGAGCTCGAGGCATACGGGCAGTTCCGCCTGCTCGCCCAGGTCGCCGCCACGCCGAACGTGCTGCTCCCGGTCGGCTCGGATCACGTCATCCCGGCCAGGTGGGTGACGGACATCCACCGTGACTGGAACCAGCGGTACGTGTGGCCCAGGTTCGTCACGGCGGTGCCCCGCGAGTTCTTCGCCGCCGTCCGCGCCGCTGCCGGGAGCGGCGAGCCCCCGAGCCACGCTGGCCCGTGGATCACCCCGCAGACCAGGGACATGAACCCGGTGTACACCGGCAAGGACGTCTCCTACATCGACACCAAGCAGGCGCAGCGCGCGATCGAGACCGCGGTGAGCGAGGCCGAGGGCTTCGCGACGATGGCCTGGCTCGGCGGGGCGCCCTATCCAGACGCGGAGCTGGACCGGGTGTGGCGGATCCTGGCGTTCGGCGCGCATCATGACGGGATTACCGGGGTCGAGTCCGATCAGGTGTACCTGGACCTGGCCGGCATGTGGCGGGAAGCTTTCGACCTGAGCGCCGGTGTACGGCGGGATGCTCTGTCGTTCCTGGTGGGCTCGGCAGAGGCGGCGACGGGGAGGGCCGTCGTGGTGTTCAACGGGGTGGCACGGGAGCGGGACGGGATCGTGCGCGTCACGCTGAAGGCGGCGGAGCGCGGCACGGAGTGGCTCGACGTTCGGGACCGTGACGGGGAGCGGGTGGCGGCGGTTGCGGAGGCGGTCCGGCGGCGGGAGGACGGGTCGCTGGCCGAGGTTACGCTCACGTTCCTGGCTCGAGGGGTGCCAGGGATGGGGTACCTGACCTACTGGGCGGTGCCTGCCGCGCGGGGCGAGGGCGCGTCTGAGTGGGAGGAGATAACGGGGAACGCTATCGAAAACGGGGCCTACGTCGTCACGGCCGATCCGGCTCGTGGCGGGACGGTCAGTGTTACGGACAAGCGCACCGGGGTCAGCGTGCTGGCGGGGGCCGGGAACGAGCTGGTGGTTCAGGACGAGTATCCGAAGCACCCCCGGCATGGGGAGGGACCCTGGCATCTGGCGCCTAAGGGGGCGGGGACCGGGTCGTCCTCGGTGGCGGCGGGGGTCCGGGCGCAGCGGTGCGCGGTGGGGTCGCGGCTGGTGAGCTCGCTCACGTTTGAGGGCGTCGAGGCGGTACAGGAGACGGTGCTCTGGGAGGCCGGACAGCGGGTCGAGTTCCGGACTCACCTGGACGGGTACGGGGGGAAGGATCGGCTGTTCCGGGTGCGGTTCCCGGCGGATGTGCCGGGGGGTCTGCCGGTTTACCAGACGGCGACGGCGGTGATCGGGCGGCCGTTCGGGGTGGTGGACGTGGATTCCTCGCAGCACTGGTACACGCTGGACAACCCGGCGTATCAGTGGTTCGGGGCCGGGTCGACGGCGCGGGTGCGGCTGAGCGACGGGCAGGTGCATGCCATCGGCGTCGCCGAGGTCGTCTGCCCTGATGCCACCGAGGGGCTGCGGCCGGCGATACGGGACCTGATGACCGGGCTGGCGGCAGCGGGGGTCACGGCGACCTGCAGCCAGGCCGACGGCCCCCGGTACGGGGCGATCGACGTGGATTCCAACCTGCCCGACGTGCGGATCGCGGTGGGCGGTCCCGAGGCCAACACGTTCACCAGCGAGGTGCTGTCCGCGGCGGGCCCCCGGTACGCGAAGGCGCTGGCCGCCCGGACGGCGGAGGGCGCCGCGCGGGTGTGGGTGCCCGGAGCGCGCAGCCGCGAGGACGCCTTCGGCCCGGACGCCGACCTGCGCGGAGCGGGTGACCTGCCGGTGCTCATCGTGGCCGGGGCCGGGCCAGACGGGCTGGCGGCGGCGGTCGCGGCCCTGGCGGCGGACATGGAAGACGCCGTGGCGGACGCGGGAGAGCCGGTAGACCGCGGGCCGGCCGGCGAGCTGGCGGACCGGTCGGTCGCCCTGCTGAACCGGGGCACGCCGGGCGGCGTCGTCACCGCGGACGGCACGCTGCACATGTCGCTGATGCGCTCCTGCAGCGCCTGGCCGTCCTCGATCTGGATCGACGGTGACCGCCGCACGGCGCCGGACGGCAGTAGCTTCGCCTGGCAGCACTGGAGCCACACGTTCGAGTACGCGCTGGCCTCCGGGGCCGGCGACTGGCGGGCGGCG
>JASHTQ010000312.1 GCA_030040475.1 Streptosporangiaceae bacterium | reverse complement strand
ACCGGACGGCCGCCGCGGCCCTAAAGTAGGGTCCGTGCGTCTTGGCCCGCGTGCCTCCGAGACCGCAGAGGTGACACAGACAGCTGACGCGACGGCCCCCGCCGCGCCTGTCGGCGTGCGCTCGCCGGGCTGGCTGTTCGGCGCGGTCACGGTGATACCGGCGATGCTCGCCGCGGCCTGGCTGCTGCCCGGGTTTCCGCTGCTGCTGACCGGCAGGTTCACCGCCCTGCCGATGGTGCTGATGTTCGCGCCGCTTGCGGTCGGGCTGTGCTACTTCGCCGTCCGCCAGCTTCCCGCCGGCTGGCCGGGCCTGCAGGTCGGGCCGGCCAGGCGGGCCAGGCCGGCCAGCGGCGCGGCCCCGGTGCCGTGGTGGGCCACCGCCGCGACGGTGGCGGTGGCGGCGGTCTTCGCGGCCTGGCAGATCGCCTATCACACCGAGCAGATCATCTACCTCCGCGACCCGGCCACCTACCTGCAGGTCGGGTACTGGATCGCGCATCACGGCTCGCTGCCGATCCCGCAGTCCGTGGCCGCGTTCGGCGGCCCGCACGCCGGGCTCTCGTTCGCCAGCGTGGATTACTACCCGCGCGGCAGCGGGATCGTGCCGCAGTTCATGAGCGGGATGCCGATCGTGCTCGCCGCGTCGGTGTGGCTGGGCGGCGTCCCCGCGGCGCTGGTGACCACGCCGCTGATCGGCGGCTGCGCGATACTCTCCTTCGGCGGCCTGGTGGGCAGGCTGGCCGGGGCGAAATGGGCCCCCGCGGCCGCCGCCGTGCTGGCGCTGACCCTGCCCGAGCAGTACACCAGCCGCAGCACGTTCAGCGAGCCGCTGGCGCAGGTGCTGCTGTTCGGCGGCCTGTGCCTGCTGGTCGACTCGATGGTGGTCCGCCGCAGGCAGCGGGCTTCCGGCGAGGGCCAGGGCGCGGGCCAGGGCGCGGGCCAGGGCGCGGGCCGCGACTGGCCGGGCCAGGACATGGTGCTCGCCGGGCTTGCCGGGCTGGCGCTGGGCCTGACGATCCTGGTCCGCGTCGACGGCCTCAGCGACATCCTGCCGGCCGTCCCGTTCCTCGGCCTGCTGGTGGCGGCGCGGCGCAGGCAGGCCGCCCCGTTCGGCATCGGCCTCGTCATCGGGGTCGGCTACGGCCTGGCCGACGGCTACCTGCTGTCCCGGCCCTATCTGGACCTCGAGGCCCCGTCGCTGCGCCCGCTCGGGCTGATCACCGCGGCGGTCGTGGTCCTCACCGTGGCCTGCGTCGCCGCGGCCGCCAACCGGCCCGCGCGCGCCCGGCTGAGCGCCCTGAGGACCGCGCGGCTGACCCGGCGGCTGCCCGACGCGGCCGCCGTCGTCACCGTGCTGGTCTTCGTCGCCTTCGTCATCCGCCCCCTGGTGCAGACCGTGGCCGGCGAGACCGACCCGACCTCGATCGCCTACGTCGCCGAGCTGCAGAAGCTGGCGGGCCTGCCCATCGACGGCAAGCAGCAGTACTACCAGGACAGCCTGTACTGGGTGTTCTGGTACATCGGCCTGCCCGCGGTGCTGCTCGGCACGTTCGGCCTGGCGCTGCTGTCGAGAAGAACCCTGAGAGCGCTGCTTACCTGGAAGGACCCGGGCGCGGCGGCCAGGGTCTGGGCGCTCCCGCTGGCGATCGCCGGCTGGGTGATCGTCTCCGTGCTGTACCGGCCCGCGGTCTCACCCGACCAGCCCTGGGCCAGCAGGCGCCTGGTCCCGTTCGTGCTGCCCGGCCTGATCCTCGGCGCGATCTGGGCGTCGGCCTGGCTGAAGCAGAAGGCCGCCCAGCTCGGCCGCGGCCGAGCCACGGCCGCCGCCGTGGCCTGCTGCTGCGGCGCCGCGCTGATCATCCCCACCGCGCTGACCACCCTCGACATCGGCTTCACCTCCGGCCCCGACAGTCACCTCAGCGCGCACGGCATGGCGTTCAGGCGCATCGGCACCGGCGAGCTCACCGCCGTCGACAAGCTATGCGCCGCGATCGGCCCGAACGCTTCCGTAGTAATCCTCGACTCCCTCACCGCTGACCGCTTCGCCCAGCTCGTCAGGGGCATGTGCGACCAGCCCACCGCGGTCGTCGACCAGCCGACCAAGCAGAACGTCCGCGCGGTGGTGTCCGGCATCGAGGGCGTCGGCAGGCGCCCGGTGCTGCTCGCCGAGTACGAGCAGACGCTGGCCGGCTACGGCGGCGGGCCGCGAGAGGTGGTCAACCTGCTGACCACCCAGGAGGCGCACAACCTGACCACGCCGCCGACCCGGACCTGGGGAATCCACTACACGGTGTGGATGTCCGAGCCCACGACGGCCGCGCCGCCCGGCCCGGCCTAGTATCCTCGCCGGTCGTGAGCATTTTTTCCGCCGCCGAGGGCGAAGCAGAGGAGCGGGCAGTGCCGCACGCCTCCATCGTGCTGCCCTGCTTCAACGAGGAGGACCACGTCCTGCTCGAGGTCGAGCGGATCTGCCAGGCCATGGACAAGAGCGGCATCGGCTACGAACTGCTCGCGATCGACGACGGCTCGACCGACCACACGCTGGCCAGGCTGCGCCGCGCCGAACCGGACTTCCCGCACCTGCGGGTCATCGCCTTCCCCCGCAACGGCGGCGCGGGCACCGCGCGCCGGATCGGCACCCAGCAGGCGAGGGGCCAGATCGTGGTCTGGACGGACGCCGACCTGACCTACCCCAACGAGCGCATCCCCGAGTTCATCGCCATCCTCGACGCGGACCCCCTCGTCGACCAGGTGGTAGGCGCGCGCACCAGCGAGGAAGGCAGCCTCAAGTTCGCCCGCGTGCCGGCCAAGTGGTTCGTCCGCAAGCTGGCCGAACGCCTCACCAACGCCCAGATCCCCGACCTGAACTCGGGCCTGCGCGCGTTCCGCCGCGGCGTCGCGCTGCCGTACCTGCGGCTGCTGCCGCCGGGTTTCTCCTGCGTCACCACGATCACGCTGGCGTTCCTGTCCAACGAGCACGAGGTCCGCTACATCCCGATCGAGTACGCCAAGCGGGCCGGCCGGTCGAAGTTCCACTTCTTCTCCGACGCCTACCGGTACGTGCTGCAGGTGCTCCGGATGGTGATGTACTTCAACCCGCTCAAGGTGCTGATGCCCCCGGCCCTGTTCCTGCTCACGCTGGGCGTGCTGAAGGGCATCTACGACCTGGTGGTGCACCCGCTGCACTTCGCCAACGACACGATCCTGATCTTCGTGACCGGGATGATCCTCGCCTCGCTCGCGCTGCTCGCCGACCTCATCGTCCGCTCCAGAGCAGACACGTGAGGATCGCGATCGTCGGCCCGGCGCACCCGTACAAGGGCGGCGGCGCCAGGCACACCACCGAACTCGCCCACCGGCTGTCCGCCGCGGGCCACGACGTGATCATCGAGTCCTGGCGCGCCCAGTACCCGGCCAGGCTCTACCCAGGCCGGCAGACCCTCGACACCCCCGAGGGCGACCCGTACCCGCGCACCTACCGCAGGCTGGCCTGGTACCGCCCGGACGGCTGGCTGGCCGCCGGCCGCCGCCTCCGCTCCGCCGACCTAGTCGTCTTCGCCCTGCTGACCCCCATCCAGGCACCCGCCTACCTGGCCATCCTCGCCGCCCTCCGCCGCAGTGCTCTCCGCCGCAGTGCCCCCCACCGGGCCAGCACCGTCGTGATCTGCCACAACGTCCTCCCGCACGAGCGCCGCCCCGGCGACGTCCCGCTGACCAGGGCGCTGCTGTCCGCCGCCGGCCTGGCCCTCGTCCACTCCGCCGCCCAGGCCGCGCAGGCCCGCGCCCTGGCCCCCGCCACCAAGATCGTCGTGGCCCCGATGCCCCCGCACCTCCCCGCCGTAGCCGCCGTCCCCGCCGATGCCCGCGACATTCATCGGCCCGAACGAGCCGTGGTTCCTCCGCCAGGCCAGCCGCAGCCCCGGGTGGCAGACCCCGCACCGGGCACGACGCCAGGCCGGCTGCTGTTCTTCGGCATCGTCCGGCCCTACAAGGGCCTCGACGTCCTGCTCCAGGCGCTGGCCCAGGCGCCGGCGCACCTCACGCTGACCGTCGCCGGCGAGTTCTGGGGCGGCACCGAGGACACCGAGAAGCTGATCGCGGCCCTCGGCCTCGCGGGCCGGGTGACCCTGCGCCCTGGCTACGTCCCCGCGAGCGACATCCCGGCCCTGTTCGCCGCGGCCGACGCCCTCGTCCTGCCCTACCGCGAGGCGACCGCCTCGCAGAACGCCCTGCTCGCCTTCGCCCACGGCGTCCCGGTGATCACCACCACCGCCGGCACCCTCGCCGACCAGGTGCGCGACAACGTGGACGCCCTGACCTGCGCCCCCGGCGACCCGGACGCCCTGGCCCGCGCCCTGACCGCGTTCGGCGACCCGCCGACCGCCCGCCGCCTGCGTGCCGCCGTGACCCCCGTCGACCCCGCCCCGGCCTGGGCGGCGTACCTGGACGCCCTGCTCGGCGGCTAGCCGGCGGCCAGGATCCGGGAGTGATCAGGCCGCGTCATGTAGTTGTTCCGCGCCCGCGGCGTATCGCTGTCCTGAGCGCCGTTCAAGGCTCGGCCGCAGCCTCCGCCAGCCTTCCGCCTGCCCCACCCACCCCAGCGGTCGCTCGGTCACCAGGCCCGGCCGCAACGATGTAAGCCTGTAGCGGTTATAACCGCCACGTCTTTACATCGTTGCGGTCCTGCCGCAGGCCCGGATCCTCCCGCACGAGCTGGCGCTCGGGGCGCTCGGGGCGCCCGGGGCGCCCGGGGCGGGCGCGGCCGATGAGCAGGCCGATTCCGGCCCAGATCAGGTCGCCGGCGGTCATGACGACGCGGGAGGCCAGGGCGACCACCAGGGCGGAGCCGGTGGGCATGACCGGGGCGAGGACGGCGACCAGGGCGACCTCCCTGGGGCCGATGCCGCCGGGGAAGAAGATGATGAGGAAGCCCACCGCCCAGGCCAGCGCGTAGGCGCCGAGGGACAGCGCGAGCACGTGCGGGCCGCGGACGGCGAATTCCCTGATCAGGAACCAGGCGTGGGCGCCGTAGCAGAGCCAGCCGAGCGCCGCCCAGGCCAGCGCGCGGGCCATGCCAGGCAGGCTGATGGCCTTTTCCAGCGGCGGCCTGCGCGCCGCCTTCAGCACCAGGTCCAGGCCGAACTTGACCACGGCCGGGTACAGGCACGCGACCGCGAACGGGATGAGGGCGAGCACCCACCAGTAGTGCCTGGCCGCGTTCGCCGACACGAGCGGCAGCGTGAGGCCGGCCGCGATCAGCGCCACCACCAGGGTGACGGCCATGCCGACCAGGCTGGCCGTGGCGCTGCGCCGGCGCGGCACGTGGTAGTCGCGGGCCAGCTCGACCTGGGCGGCCACCGCCCACACCGCGCCGGGCACGTACTTGGCCAGCTGGCCGACGAACATCACCCTTACCGCGGCGGGTAGCGGCAACTTCGAGCCGAGGTCGGCAAGCAGCGCCCGCCAGGCCATCATCATGCAGCCGAGCCCGGCGAGCACGCACAGCGCGGCGCCGGCCACGTCGAGGGGCGCCAGCTTGGCCAGCGCGGCGTGCACCTGCGCCCACTGTGACGCCAGCCCGTAGACGGCAAGCCCGCCGGCGACCGCGAGCAGCCCGGCCCGCAGCCACGGGCTCTCCCGCAGCCGGGCCAGGCGGTTCGGACGGCTTTCCGGCACGCCGCTAGCGTATCCAGCCCCGCCAGCGCCCGCGGCCCCGCCAGCGACGGAAGTGGCAGGATCTGACCTAATAATGTCTAT
>JASHTQ010000311.1 GCA_030040475.1 Streptosporangiaceae bacterium | reverse complement strand
CAGCGCACTTCGATGATCTCGTAGTCACCCCGCAGGTAGGTCTCGCGCATCTGACGCTTGGAGAACTTGCCGACGCTGGTCTTCGGCACCTCGTCGATGAAGCACCAGCGCTCGGGCAGCTGCCAGCGCGGGATCTGCTCGGCGAGGAAGGTCCGCAGCTTCTCCGCGCTGACCTCGGCACCAGGCCGGAGGACCACGGCCGCGAGCGGGCGCTCTCCCCACTTCTCGTCGGCGACCCCGATCACCGCTGCCTCGACGACGTCGGGGTGGGCCATCAGGATGTTCTCAAGCTCCATCGAGGAGATCCATTCGCCGCCGGACTTGATCACGTCCTTGGCGCGGTCGGTGAGCCAGATGAACCCGTGCTCGTCCAGCGTCCCCACGTCTCCGGTACGCAGCCAGCCGTCATGGAACTTGTCCGGGTCGTCGTCCTTGTAGTATGAGCCGGTCACCCAGGGGCCGCGTACCTCGATCTCGCCGACCGCCTCGCCGTCGTTCGGCAAGATGGCATCGCCGTCGCCGACCAGCCGACCCTCCACGGTGCAGAACAGCCGACCCTGGCTGTCGCGGTACCGCCAGGCCTCCTCGGCGCTGACGCCGGGCGGCTCGAGGGCCACGCTGGCCAGCGGCGAGGTCTCCGTCATGCCCCAGGCCTGGAGCAGCCGGACGCCAAGCTCCTGCTCGTACCTGACCTGCATCGAATGCGGCACCGCCGAGCCGCCCGCGATCACAAGTCGCAGCGAGGACAGGTCACCGCCCTCCGCCCGCATGTGCGCCAGGACGCCGGCCCAGATCGTCGGCACCCCGCCCGCCACCGTGACGCGTTCGTCGCCGATCAGCTTGACCAGCATGGCCGGCTGCATGAACCGGTCCGGCAGAATCAGGGCGGCACCGCTCAGCAGGCTGGCGTAGGCCAGGCCCCACGCGTTGGCGTGGAACATCGGCACCACGGGCAGGATGCGATCCCGGTCAGAGAGGGCAAAGGCGTTCCCCAGGCAGGCGCCCATCGAATGAAGGTAACTGGACCTGTGGCTGTAGACGACGCCCTTCGGGTGCCCGGTCGTGCCGCTGGTGTAGCACATCGCGCCGGCCGAGCGCTCGTCGAGCGCCGGCCAGTCGAAGGAGTCGGGCTCGGCCGCGAGCAGTTCCTCGTAGTCGTGGACGGTTACCCCGGTGAGCTCGTCCGCCCCTGGCGTCTCGGCAAGCGGCGAACCAGACACGATCACGTGCCGGACGTTCGGCGCGTGCGGCAGTATCTCGGCGAACCTGGGCACCAGCGAGGCGTCGACGACGACCGCGTAGTCGTCCGCGTGGGTGGCGATGTACCCGACCTCCGCCACCCCGAGCCTGATGTTCAGCGTGTGCAGCACCGCGCCCATCGAGGGCACCGCCAGGTAGGCCTCGAAGTGCTCGGCGTTGTTCCACATGAAGGTGCCCACGCGCTGGTCGGCGTCGACGCCGAGGCGGCGCAGCGCGTTCGCCAGCCGGGCGGCCCGGCGACCCGCCTCGGCATAGGTACGGCGCCTGGTGCCGCCCTCGGTGCAGGTGACAACCTCGCGATCGCCGAACGCCGACGTCCCGTACCGCATGATCGACGCGATCGTCAGCGGAGTATCCATCACCGTGCTGCGCACAGTGCCACCTCCCCGGGGTTGCCGCAATGCCTGACCTGCATACTCGATAGTGCCACGAGTTCGGCGCGGCGCAGTAGCCCGACAAGGCGGCAATGCTGCCGCCAATCGCGATAAAACCGGCTTCCGCCTAATAGATCCGGTTCCTCCCCGAGCTCCTCGTCGATCCGCAACCTGGCCACCGCTCGCGACACGGTGCTCTTCACCGTGCCCAGGCTGATGCCGAGCGCGACGGCAATCTCCGGCTCGGTCATGTCCTCGAAGTACCGGAGCATGACGGCCGCGCGCATGCGCCGCGGCAGCCGGTCGAGTGCCCGCCGCACGACCTCGGCCATGTCACTGTCCCTGGCATGATCGGCCACCACCTGGTCCGGCAGTTCGTCGGTGGGAAACTCCTCCAGCTTTCTGTGCCGCCACCAGGAGATGTGCGTGTTGACCATCGCGCGCCGCACGTAGGCATCGAGGGCGGCCCGGTCGTTGATCTTGCCCCAGGCCAGGTAGGTCTTCGCCAGCGCGGCCTGCACCAGGTCTTCGGCGTCAGCCCGGTTGCCGGTGAGCATCACCGCCATCCGGAGCAGCGCGGTCCCGCGGGCGAGGACGTATTCACGGAAGGCGGGATCACCGTCACCGGATCGCGATTCCTCGTGATTGCCGACGAAGCTCATGCTGACTACCTTACTTAAGGTGTTGGCATGACTACATTGCGTACTCGGGTGTGGCTCGTATGGACTATACACGGGCTATCCACCGGGGATGTATCTGTGTGTCCTCGCGGATAAAGGTGGCCGAATCACTTGACGTAACCGCCTGCAGCAAGCAGGGTCATGGTTCTAGGCCCATGCAATCCCACGGAGGGCAAGTGCGCCATTTGGCCGACATTCCCCGTTGGTGTGAGGATGTCACCGACTCCGCCGGTCCGGTACGTTTCGCCCGCAGATCACGGCTCAAGGCGGCGGT
>JASHTQ010000310.1 GCA_030040475.1 Streptosporangiaceae bacterium | reverse complement strand
CTTGTCAACCCGCCGCTGATCCTGATCATGCTCGCGCTGATCAGGCGGCTGCCGGAGGGAGCTCCGACCGGCGCAAGCCGGGTCGACTATCCGGGAGCGGCGCTGGTCACCGCGGCAATCGCGAGCCTGATCTTCGGGCTGAGCAACGGCCAGCAACACGGGTTCGGCTCACCGGCGACCGTCGCCGGGCTCGTGCTGGCCGTGCTGCTCGGCGTGGCCTTCGTTCGGGTCGAGTTGACCACGGCCGCCCCGATGCTCCCGCTGGCCATCTTCTCTTCTCCGTCCCGCCGGGCCGCGGTGGTGGCGATGGTGATGATCGGCGCGGTGCTGGCCGGCTACGTGTACTTCGTCTCGCTTTACCTGCAGCGGGTGCACCACTACAGTCCGGTCGCCACCGGGCTAGGCCTGGTCCCCTCGACGGTGACCGTCGTGCTGATGTCCACGCTCGGGACGCGGCGGCTGCTGGCGCGCGTGTCGGCTCGCTGGGTCCTGTTGGCCGGGCTCTGCTGCCTAGGAGCGGGTCAGCTGTGGCTTTCCCAGATATCGGTGCAGGCTACGTACGTCGGCGTGGTGCTGCCCGGTCTGATACTGACCTCGATGGGTATCGGGCTGGCACTGCCCACCGCGTCGATCGCGATTACCAACGGCGTCCGGCGCGAGGATCAGGGACTGGCGGGCGCGTTGTTCACCACGAGCCAGCAGACCGGGGCGGCCGTCGGGCTCGCCGTGCTGGCAACCGCGGCGGCCGCTCGCACCGCTGTTGCCTCCGCCCGCATCGCGGCAGCCGGCGCGCTGGTCGCGGGATACCGGCTGTCCTTCCTCATCTCGGCCGGCATCATCGTGGCCGCCGCGATCTTGGTGACCGTCCAGCTACGGCCGAAGGGAAGCCCGCAGGACGCGGAGGTCCATCAGCCCTCCGGCGGCGCCGTTCCGGCACCGGTGATCGCCGAATGCCAGCTCCGCAAGTGCTGAGCGGCTACCGGACATTGAGGCCTCGACGACCAGGGCGGGCTTGCCTGCGGGATGCGGGGCGGTCAGGGCGGCGAAGGCGGCCGGGGCGTCGTCGAACTTGAACGTCTCGGCCATCGGGGCCACCGGGTGCCCGTCCTGGGCGAGTTTCAGGATCCGGCGGCGTGCCGCGGCTCGGAAGGGACCGCTCGCGGGGTTGGATGCGCCGACGAACACATGGCCGTCGGCCTTCGCCCTCGGCGCGGCGGCGATCGTGACCACCCGGTTCCGGTCGGCGACCAGCGCCAGGGACACGTCGCCCGCCTCGTCGCTGCCGACGGTATCCAGCGCGGCGGCGGCGCCGTCCGGGGCGGCGACGCGCACCCGGTCGATGACACCCGGCCCGTATTCGACCGGAGTCCCGCCGAAGCGTCTTACCAGGCCGAAATTCGGCGGGCTTGCGGTGCCCACTACCCGCACGCCGAGGGTGCGGGCCTGCTGCAGGACGCTCACGCCGACCGCTCCCGCGGCGCCGTGCAGCAGCACCGTCTCGCCTTCCTTGGCGCCCGAGGTGTGCAGGAGGTCGGCCGCGGTCGTCCCGACCAGCAGGAGATTGGCCGCTTCAGGGAAGGTCAGCGTCGTGGGCTTGGCGAACACGCTGGACGCGGGGCGTGATCGCGGTGGTGTATCCCCCGGTGATCTGGGAGGCCACTACCTCATCCCCGGCCGTTCCGCCGCCGGAGGCCAGTTCGGTGTCCGGGCCGAGCGCCGTCACCACACCGGCCACCTCGTAGCCGATCGACAGCGGCAGCAGCTTGCGGTCCTGGCCAGGCGCGATGTGCTTGGCATCGGCGGGGTTCATGCCGACGGCACGACCGTCTATGCGCACCTGTCCGGGCCCGGGGTCGGGCACGTCGACCTCGATGTCGCGCAGTACCTCGAGGCCGCCGAAGTCGACCGCGACCCATCTGCGGGCCTTGATCGTGGCCTCCTCCTGTCGGACTTGCGGGGCTCGGGGCTAAGCGCCGCGTTTGGCCGCGGAGACGTTTGCCTTTAGCTCGGCGAGGTTCTGGCGGGTGACGAAGGCGGGCTGACCGGGGTCGACGCGCCAGCTTTCGTCCAGGTCGCCGAGGTCGACCGTGTCGAAGCCGAGCTCGTCGTAGAGGCCGGCCACCAACTGCTTCGCCACAGGGTCGTCGCCGGCCAGGGCGAGCGCGCGGCGCTTAGGGTCGCCGACCGGGTGACCGTCGCCGGACATGTCCGCGGCGTCGAGCATGCTGAAGGCCCGGACGACCCGGCTGGCGGGCAGGTGGGCCTGGAGGAGTCCTGGCACGGTAGTGCTGCCATTGTCGATCTCGGTAATGCGGCCGTCCCGCTGCGGGAAGTAGTTGATCGTGGCGATGACGACCTTCCCCGCGAGCGGCTCGACCGGTACCTGGCCGATGGTCGTGACCGGGATGGCCGCGATCGCGAAGTCACCGGCGGCGGCGGCCTTGGCCGGAGTCGCCGCGCTGGCGTGCGGCCCGAGCTCCTTGATCAGGTCAGCCAGCGTGTCCGGCCCCTGGGAATTGCTGAGCACGACCTCGTAGCCGTGGGCGATCACGGCCTTGGCCAGGTTGCTGCCGACGTGCCCGCTACCGAGGATCCCGATGGTGGTCATGCGTAACGTCTCCATATCGCGTTGTCTCGGCGGCTTTCGCCTTCGCACATATGCTTCCATAGAAGCTATCTCTATGGAAGTCATTTTTGCAGGATGCTTGAGTTGGGCCTGGTGACCTGGTCCTGGCCGGAGACGACCCGACCAGGTGTCCGCACGGCAGCAGGCCCGCCAGCCGCCTGCACGGCCGCTCGATCGCGGCCGGCAGGTCCGCCCGGTCGCCGTACCGGGCAGGCGATTCACCAGCGACGCGATTCCCTCGGCGGGGCAGGCGATCGTGAACCGGGCGGTGATTCACCTGCCGGCGCGCGTGAGCGGCGAGCTGGAGTATCACGCCTGCGAACGTGTGGCGTGCGGCAGCATGACAGCACAGGAGCTCGCATTATGCGGCCGGAGTCGCCTGTAACCTGCTGTTATGGGCCAGGCCGAAGACGGGATCCGTATCGACGCCGAGGACGCGCTTGGTGCCATCGAGGGTCTGGAAGTTCGGCGTGTGTTCAGCGGCTGGGGCTTCTACCGGCGCGGCCTGCTCTTCGCAGCCGCGTGGGAGGGCGAGTTCCGCTTCCGCACCCGCCAGGGCGGTCGCTGGGTATATGAAGCTGTCGACCGGGAATTGCTCGGCCAGCCGGACGAGCTTGTCAGCGCTGCCCGCGGGATCATCGCCAGGCTCGAGGCGGATCCTGCCGCTACGAGGAGCGGCGGGCGCGGATCAAGGGCAGTGCAGCGCGGGCGGTAGCGCCACTTCGGCGTGACCGGCGCCGACCCGCTGGCCAGGGAGTTCCGGCACGCGGTGCTGGCCGGGCTGGCCAGCATTCCCCGCGTCCCCGGCCTGAAGCACTCCGCTGCCCGGCACCCAGGCGGTGACTTGCTCGGTCCTGCCGTGACCGGCAAGACGACGTGCCCCGGTTCACCCGCGATACCGGGCATGGCATCAGCGACCGCGGCGTCCGCCCGCTCAAGACCCGGCAGAAGATCCCCGGCCGTCGCACCGGTGAAGACGCCGCCCAGGACCGGCCGGGCATCCGCAGCCACATCGACGCGGCTGGCAAGCATGGCCGTGACGCCCACACCGTCCTGCGCAGCCTCATGGCCGATAGCCCATGGAAACCACCCTCGCGGCCAGCGCCCGAAAATGCCCGGGCAACCATCACGGAGCGCACGCAGGCATTGCATTCACGCCAACGGTGAATATTTACATCTCGGTATCTTCACGCTTACCTGAGGATGACCGTGGATATCCGCCGCGGCATTGTCAGCCGTCCGAACGCGGCGCCTGAGAAAGCTATCTCGCGCCTGCTCGGCGAATTATTGCCGCTGGGTTTCTCACTTGGAGCGGACGGCCGAGCAAGAGCGGAAGTCCCGCGTGCCGTCGCGCGATCGGCGACCGGGCTCTGCTGTTTGGGCTGACCGGATGCCTGTTTGGCGTGGCCTGGGCCGGGGCCGGGTCGAAGGGCCCGGGCCTGGCGGGGTCTTATGGCCCGGCCCCGGAAAGGACCGTCCCTAGTGCGGCCGGGTCCTTCGGATTAAGGCGGGATACCAGGGCCTGAAAGACCGGGACAACGGCCCCCCGGGCACGGGGACAACGGCCCTGAAAAACGCGCCCCGGAAAAACGAGAGTGGAGAGCAGAACGGAACACCGCAAACCGAAAGAGGCGACACACCCGATGGCTCTCCGCACCACCCTCCGCACCGCCCGCCGCGCCCTGCGCGCCGGCCGGGCCCTGCGCGCCGCCGCCCGCACCGGCC
>JASHTQ010000309.1 GCA_030040475.1 Streptosporangiaceae bacterium | reverse complement strand
ACTGCGATGGACCCACCGGGCCGACGCTCAGGCCAGGGACGGCGTGCCCGCCGATGCCTTCCCCGCCACGCCGCGCCGGGAGCACGGCCAGCTGCCGCAGCGCGATTTCGACCTGGGCCGGGGACTGGGGCGGCTGCCGTCCGGCGGCCCGCCCGCCTCGGTCATCGCGGTGCTGGCGACCCGGGATGACGGGCCTCGGGACTGGCTGCGGGCCGGGCAGGCCCTGCAGCGCCTGCTGCTGCACGCCGCGAGCCAGTGGGTATTCGCCGACCTGCAGACCCAGCCGCTGCTGACCACCTCGACGCGCGTGCTGATCCAGGCGAGGCTGGCGCTGCCGGGGCTACCGCAGATGCTGCTCGGGCTCGGCGTGGCCCGGACGACGCGCCCCACCGCGCGCCGGCCCGCGGAGGAGCTGCTCGAGTCCTGACCGGGCCGCACGCTCAGCGGGTGACGAGGCTGGACTCGGGCGGCTCGCCGCGCTCCAGCAGGGCGTTGCCGCCGAGCGCGGCGACGATCCTTATTGGGTCTCGCCGATGGTGGCGACCATCAGGGCCTTGATCGTGTGCAGCCGGTTCTCCGCCTGGTCGAACACGATCGAGGCCGGCGAGGAGAAGACCTCGTCGGTCACCTCCAGCGCGCCGAGCCCGCGCCGCCGGAACAGCCGCTCGCCGATCATGGTCTGCGTGTCGTGCAGCGCGGGCAGGCAGTGCATGAACCGCACCGCCTGATTCCCGGTCGCCGCCATCAGGTCCGCGGTCACCTGGTAGGGCAACAGCAGGTCGATACGCTCGTCCCAGTGGTCCTCAGGCTCGCCCATCGACAGCCAGACGTCGGTGTACAGGTAGTCCGCGCCGGCCACGGCCGGCCCGGTATCCGCGGTCACCGTCAGCCGGGCGCCCGAGCCCGCCGCCAGGCGCCGGGCCATCTCCCGCACCCCGGCCGGGGGCTGCAGCGGCGCCGGGGCGCAGATCCGCACGTCCATGCCCAGCAGCGCGTCGGTCAGCCCGTTCCACACCGGCACCCCGGCATACGCGGCCAGCGTCTCCACCGCCTGCTGCGCCGGGCCGCGGTACTCGATCCCGTCGAACATCCGGCCGAGCACCCGCGCGGTGTCCCGCACCGACTCCTTGAACCCCAGCTGGGACTCGCCCGGCCCGAGGTAGGTGACGTGCGCGCCCTCGTCGTGCGCCGCGACCTCGAACGCGCACCGGGTCCGGGTGGACGCCTTCTCGAAGATCAGCGCGATGTTGCGGCCGAGAAGCTTGCTCGTCCGCTGCCCCATCCGCTTTTCCAGCCGCAACTGGGCGGCGAGGTCGAGCAGGTAGCCGAACTCCTCGGCGGTGAGGTCGACATCCTTGACCAGGCTGCGTCCTTGCAGGTTCATGCCGGGTCCCTTTCGATCGGGCAGGTCATGCAGCGCGGCCCGCCACGGCCGCGGCCGAGCTCGCTGCCGGCGATGGTGACCACCTCGATGCCCTGCTTGCGCAGCATGGTGTTGGTGGCCACGTTGCGCTCGTAGCCGACGATGACCCCGGGCGCGACCGCGAGATAGTTGGTCCCGTCGTCCCACTGCTCCCGCTCGGCGGCGCGGATGTCCTCGTCGGTGCTCAGCACCGTGACCTTGTCCGCGTCGAGCACCTCCGCGACCTTGTCCCAGAGGTCGTGATTGCGGGCCACCGAGACGCCGCGGCCCGTGCCATCCGGGGTGAGCGTCCAGGACCGCAGCTTCCGCTCCAGGTAGGGGTACTCGACGAAGGTGTCGCGGTCGATCATCGTCAGCACCGTGTCCAGGTGCATCGTGGCCCGCGAGGCGGGCAGCTCGACGGCGATGACCGCGCTCGCCTGCCCGGCCTTGAACAGCTCGCCGGCCAGCATTTCGACGGCCATCGGGGTGGACCGCTCCCCCATGCCCACCATCACCGCGCCGTGGCCGAGCACGTGCACGTCGCCGCCCTCGATGGTGGCGGGCAGGTGGCTGCCGTCGTCCGCGCCGTAATACCAGGTGAAGTCCGCGGCGGCGAACATCGGGTGGTAGCGGTAGATGGCACGGCTGTGCAGGCTCTCGCGCTGGCGGGCGGGCTTGGCCATCGGGTTGACCGAGACGCCGCGGTAGATCCAGCAGGAGTTGTCCCGCTGGAACAGGTGGTTGGGCAGCGGGGGCAGCACGAAGTCGTCGGCCCGCAGCATGTCCCACTTGAGGCTGTGGGCGGTCGGGTGCAGGTCGGCCTTGAGCACCCCGCCGACGAGGAACTCGGCCAGCGCCGGGCCGTCGAGGTCGTCGAACAGCTTGCGCAGCGGGTCGACGAGGTTCGGGCCGAGCATCTCGGGCGTGCACAGCCGGTCGAGCACGAAGGCCCGGCCCTCGGGCAGCCCGAGGGTCTCGCCCAGGAGCTGCCCGAAGTAGTGCACCCGCACGCCCTTGTCCCGGAGCGCCTCGGCGAACGCGTCGTGCTCCTCCTTGGCCCGCTTGGCCCAGAGCACGTCGTCGAAGAGCAGCTCGCCGATGTTCCGCGGGGTCAGCCGGGACAGCTCCAGGCCGGGCCGGTGCACGATCACCTGCCGGAGCTGGCCCACCTCTGATTGGACGTTGAAGGTCATCGCAGCTCTCCGGTCTGGTCAGGCCTGCGGGCCGGATGGCCGCGGCGCGGGCACGTTGTCGTGCAGGTCATCCGGCGGGGCCGCGACCTGCCCGCGGTTCTCGCGGTATGCCTTCATGAAGGCGTACAGGACCACGCCGGCGAGCACCAGGATCAGCGCCTGGTACACGGACTGGTAGCCGGCCGCGAACGTGACCCACATGGAGAACAGCACGCCGATCCCGGCGATCGTCAGGTCCCTGGCCAGCTGCCAGCCCTGCACCCGGCGCCGCTTGGAGACCAGGTAGGCCAGCTGCGCGCAGGCGGAGAACAGGTAGGGGATGGCCACGGTGACCACGGTCAGGTCCACCAGGTCGGTGAACACGGTCAGCCCGGTCTTGGTGGTGTAGCTCCACAGCATCAGCAGCGAGGGCAGGAACGCGGCCATCAGGACGCCGAACCAGGCGGTGTCCTTCCGGTCGGCCCAGGCGAACATCCGCGGGAACAGGCCGTCGTTGGCCGCGGCGCGGGACACCTCGGTGGTGACCAGCGTCCAGCCGTTCAGCGCGCCGATGCCTGAGGTGACGGCCAGCGCGGCGACCAGCTTGCCGGCCCACGCGCCGTGGCTGAAGATCGTGCCGAACGCGAGCACGAACGGTGTCGTGGTGCTCGCCAGCTCGTGGTGCGGGACCAGTCCCATGACCGCTGCCGCGGTGGCCAGGTAGAGGACCGCGCTGGCCGCGGTGCCGAGCAGCGAGGCCCGGCCGACGTTGATCTTCGGGTTGCGCACCCGCTTGGCGGTGATCGCGGCGACCTCGACCCCGATGAAGGAGAACAGCGCCACGCCGGCCGCGATGCCGATCGCGCTGTACAGGCTGCCGCCGGATGCGTTGAACGCGCCGAAGTTGCCCCTGGAGACGAAGAACCAGCCGACCACGCCGACGAATAGCAGCGGCAGGAACTTCAGCACCACGGTGAGGTTCTGGAACCAGGCCATCTGCTTGACCCCGGCCAGGTTGATCACCGCGGGGATCCACAGCCCGCCGAGGGCGATGCCCCAGTTCTCGATCCCCGTCGGGTTGATGCCGAACAGGGAGTCGACGTAGAAGACCCAGGCCGACACGATGGCGGCGTTGCCCGCCCAGGCCTGGATCCAGTAGCACCAGCCGGTCAGATAGCCGGCGAAGTCGCCGAACTCGTAGCGCGCGTAGGCGTAAAGGCCGCCGTCGGAGTTGGGCACCCGCCTGGTCAGCTGGCCGAACAGCGCGGCGAGCAGCATCGCGCCGACCGCGATCACGGCCAGCACGGCGATGGAGCTCGTGCCCGCGCCGGCCAGCACGGCCGGCATGGCGAACACGCCCGTCCCGACGATGCTGCCGACGACGAGCCCGGTCGCCGACGTCAGGCCCAGGGCCCGAGCCTTCTGCTCGGTGCGGTCGGGGCGCCGTAGCGGCCCGCCGCTGTGCCGTGCCTTGACGATGGTGGACATCGAAACCTCCTCCCGGGTGTCGTCCGGGCACCCGTGTGTGACCTCGATTGCTTTGCTTGTGCCTCCAGCTTGCCGGCGTGACGTCTGAGAACGTCAGGGACGTAGGTCCTTGATGATCTATCCGAAGGGCACCGACGTCATCGTGACGGGCTCACGGGTGCACGATCGCGACCGGGCACGGCGCATGGTGCAGCAGGGCCTGGGCGACCGAGCCGAGGGCCATGCCGTCCAGGCCGCCGCGGCCGCGGGCGCCGAGCACCAGCATCTGCGCTCCGGCCGCGGCGCGCAGCAGCGCCGAGCGCGGCGCGCCCGCGGCGACCTGCCGCAGCACGGTGACATCGGCGTGCTCCTTCTCCCGCAGCGTCATCGCGTGGCTGAAGCCTTCCTCCATCCGACGCGCGCCGCCGAGCGTGCCGGGCGAGTCGGCCAGCGCGCACACCGCCACCAGCGGCACGTCGCGCAGCGCCGCCTCCTCGAAGGCGAACGTGACCGCGGCCCAGGAGGCCGGTGATCCGTCCACGCCGGCCACGACCGGGCCGGGGGACTCGTTGACCGGCCGCCACTCGCCGCGGACTATCACGATGCGCCCGTGGCCGTGGGCGGCCAGGTGCCAGGGGACCGAGCCCAGCCGCAGGCCGGCCAGCCCGCTGTGCCCGCGCGAGCCGACCACGACCATCTCGGCGGTCCTGCTGCGTTCGCACAGCGCGCTGGCGGCCGGCTCGCCGGCCAGTTCCGCGCGCACCAGGCCGGGTCCGAGCACCGACCGGGCGTACGGCAGCCCGCGGTCGAGCACCTGGATGCCCCGCTGCCTGGCCAGATCGGCCAGGGCCGGCTCGGTCGGCAGCATCATGTGATCGGGCACCCAGGCCAGGCAGACGGTCAGCGTCGTGCCGCGCGCCTGCGCCTCCCTTGCCGCCCAGCGCAGCGCCTCATCGCTGCCAGGCGACCCGTCGTAACCGGCTACGATGCCACGGGTCATATCAGTCATGGCGGCCTCCTTGCCTGCCTCACCCGCTCTGCTGACAATCTCGTTCCCGCCGTTGTGCTGCTGTAGGGAAGAAGGTCCCGGATCCGAGCCCGCGCTGACGCCGGAAAACAGACCAATGGGCCGATGGGCAGGGACATAAGGCCCTGCCGCGGGACCCCGCGTCGAGGTCAGGCTTGAGCCTCAAGCTGGCCTTCGCGGCCATCTGCATGGCGTGCGGGAGGTGTCCGTGATGCACACTCACAAGACCCGGTTCCTGGGGTCCTGCGCCCGCAGGCTCGGCGTCGACCGCAACCCGCTGCGCCGCGGGACGGATCGGGTCGAGGCGGCGGTACGGCTGGTCATCATTGCCGTGCTTGTCGTCGTGGTGCCCGTGGTCGCGGTAGCGGCCGGCCGCCATGCCGATCACCTGGCCGTTCACGAGGCGCAGGCACAGCGAGCGGCGGACCACCTGGTCACCGCGGTGCTGCTGGAGCCGGCTCAGGCGACGGGCGTCCCGGATCCGTACACGAACGTGCAGATGACATACGTGCTGGCGCGCTGGCAGCCGCCGGGTCGGCCGGCCAGAACCGGCGACATCCTGGCCACGGCGGGGGCGCGCAAGGGAAGCACGGCGCGGATATGGATCAGCGCCTCGGGCGCTCTCGCGCAGCCCCCGCCGGACCAGCGCACGATCGCCGGCGACGTCTGCATGACGGTGATAGTGACCTGCCTGGTATCGGTGGCTGTGCTGCTGGCGCTGGGAACGCTCACCCGGCTGGCCCTCGACCGCCGGCGGATACGCGGCTGGGAAGCCGAGTGGCGGGCGACCGGGCCGCTGTGGAGTGGCCGGCGCCGGTGAGATCCTGCCGCCGTGCGGTGAGCACCCGATACCCGCGCATTGGTGACCAAGGTCGGACCCGGATGTGCCGTTCGTCCTGCCCTGCGCGCAGCGCCTCGTTGTGCAATCGAGATTGAACCACAGGCAAGCCGCAGAGAAAGGAAAGCGACATGAGCTCGCTGCTACGAAGGGATCCGAAGACCGTGCTCCCGGACCTGGTGGACTGGTTCGAGGCGCCCTTCCTGACGCTCCGCCCCTACCTGGCCCAGCCGATCAGGGTGGAGGAGCACATCGAGGACAACCACTACATGGTCCGCGCCGAACTGGCCGGGATCGACCCGGAAAAGGACCTCGAGGTGACCGTCGGCTCCGGTTGCCTGGCGATCCACGCGGAGCGGATCGACCAGAGCGAGGGCAAGCACCGGACGGAGTTCTGGTACGGCTCGTTCACCCGTACCCTCGCGCTGCCGGAAATGGCGGACGAGGACGACGTCACGGCGACCTACCGGGACGGCATGCTCACCGTGTCGGTCGGCCTCAAGGAGACCAAGAAGGAGTCCGCCAAGAAGATAGAGGTCAAGGCCGCCTAGCAGGCCTGCCGGGTACCGAAACCCCGGGGCCGCGCTCGCCGAGCGCGGCCCCGGCATGATGTCGGCTATCCCTGGTAGCGCCCGTGGATCACGCCGGTCAGGTCGGCCCTGGCCTCGGCGATGCTGGTGGTTCCTGCGCGCACGGCCTTCTCGATCTCCGCGACCGCCGCGGCAAGCGGCGGGTCGCCCAGGACACCCGCGATCCAGCGCGACAGGTCGGCAAACCGGCAGTGATGGGCGATCACCTCGTCCTCGCAGGTCCGCAGTTCATGCTCGAGCTCCTCGATGCTGGCCGCGGTGGCACCGGTAGCCGCGTCCCAGCTGCGCCGGAAGTAGAACCGCCGCTCGGGCGGGAGCCGGCCCGCGGCGGCCAGCAGACCCGCGATCTGGCCGTCGCCGGCGCCGCCGGGCAGCG
>JASHTQ010000308.1 GCA_030040475.1 Streptosporangiaceae bacterium | reverse complement strand
CCTCGCCCCTGCCCACCGCGTCTCGCTGGTCGTAACGGAACCTGGCCAGCGTCTCACGGAGCCCCTTGAGGGCCTCGACGTCAGCGTGGATCTTGGTCACGCCGGCCCTCCCGCTGGCCGCCCTCGGATCGCCTGCCGCCCTCGGATCGCCTGCCGCCCTCGGATCGGCTCGTCGCCAGGCCCGTGTCCAGGTACGCCCGCAGCCGGTCGATCAGCGCGGAAAGGTGCGCCTCGTGGCCCTCGGTCGCCGAGAGGTAATGCTCGATGCCCGGCGTGACCTCCTCGAGCGCCTCGCCGAATTTCCGGTACATGTCATCGCGCCAGACCTCGCCGAGCTCCTGCCAGTGACCGCGGATGGTGGCGAAATTCTCCTCCAGTTCCCTGTTGAACTGCATGAGGTGGGATCTGAACTCCGCCAGTGCGTCAATATCGTTGATAACTCCGGCCATCGCGCTCTCCTCACCGGCAGAGGCCTTCGAATTCGGCGGAAAGTTCATCGAGGCTCATCGCGACGATGTCCGGATACCTGGCGACCCCGCCGGTGGCGATGTGCTCGACCCTGCTGTCGTAGGGCATCTCGATGCGACGGCCCCGCATGATCGCGAGGATCGCGGCGGCCAGCGGCGCCAGCAGGCGGTTGACCTCACGGTTCCGGTCCGGGAAGTCCTCGGGCACCTCCCGGAGCACCGCCCGGAGCGCCGCGATGGCGCCGCCGATCTCGTCCGCCGGCATGGCATTGGTGATCCGCCCGAGCCGGTCGCCGTACCGCATCCAGACGGCCCTGCCGAGCTGGAAGCGCAGGTCGGTGGCTGCCTTTGCCTCTCCGGCCTCCTGCAGCAGGTCGGCCAGCCTGCGCACCTCCTCCCAGTCCTCCCGCTCGACCAGCCTCTCGCCGAGCACCGCCAGGCCGCCGACCACCTTGGCCCATCCCATGGCGGCGTCCGCGTAGGCGTCAAGCAACTCCGCCTGCCGCTCCGCACCGCCACCCGAATCGTCCGGACCGAAGGAACCAAACGAATCGGGCGAAGGAACCAGCAGCCGCACCCGCCCGGCGGCGGTCAGCAGTTCGCGCGTCAGTCGCAGCAGGTCCTCGCACTCCGCCGCCAGCCCCGCCGCCCGCTCCGCGTCCCCGGCCAGCAGCCGGTAGGCGAACATGGCCGGCCGCACCGCCCGGCGCAGCGACAGATAGGGCGACCCGCCGGCCTCCGGCGAAGGCTCAAGCGAGGGCGAAACGGACCCGGAAGGCGGCACGGCAGGAAGGGGCGGCACGTGCGACATGGTCATACTGAGCTCCGGAAGGCTGCCTGGGCGAACGCCCGCAGCGAGGTGGTGGAGTAGGGCTTGAACTTCTCGACCTGTTCGATGGGCCACTCGGTGTCCCGGTACAGGGCGCGCTCGTCGTCTAGGGCCGCGGCGGCCGACACCCCGAGCAGCGAGTCGCTTTCCGCGGGCGAGAACACCCGCAGCACCGCCCGCAGCCCGAAGTTGCCGAGCCCCGCCCGCCGCAGCGCGCGCTCCGCGGTGGCGTAACTGTCGGCCCAGGCCACCACGTGGATGCCCACGTCGGGTCCCTTCTCGGCCAGCCGGACCAGCCGCACCGAGGTCTCGCTCGGCCGGCCGTAGTCTCCCTCGGTCACCAGCTCATGCCACCGGTGCAGCCCCGCGACCAGGAAGAAGCACTCCGGTCCGCAGGCGCCGGAGGAACCGGCGAGCCGCGCGTCCAGCTCGGCAAGGAGCGCCTCCAGTTCGGCTCCCGCCGTGTGGATGTCCGCGAACCGCACCGGGTGGGGGAGCCGCAGGACCGGTGCGAAGAAATCGTGGAACGATGAAGAAGGCCGGCTGAACTCCGCCACGGTGAACCGTACCGCAGCGGGGGAGCGCTGCACCGCCGCGCTGAGCAAGGTCGCAAGCAGCAGCCCGTGCCCGCCCTCCTCGCCCCCGACAACCAGCAGGTTGGACCGCACGTACCGCTCGAACGTCGCCGTGGTGGCCGGCTTGATCTCGATCGCCTCGCCGAGCCACGCCTCCACCGGAGCGGCCGCGGCAGCGGCGGGCCACAGCCCGGTAAACGACGCGCAGACGGGATGCGCGGAGAAGTCCGCCGCCGCGTCGGGGTCAAAGCTCGCCGGCGGCGGATACGCGACGGAACCCGCCAGCGAACGGATCGACCCGATCAGCGCCAGCCGCTCCCTGGTCGGCAGCATCGCGATCCGCATCACCGGGTTGGCGCCCTCGCCCCGGCGGTCGTTGTAGATCGCGTCCCCGGCCCGGATCAGCCTGGTCGCCGCGTCGTTCCCCTCGCCCAGGATCGCCTGCGACACGGACGGCTGCGTGCATCCGAGCGCGATCCGCAGCGCCATCTGCTCGTAGACCGGCCGCAGGTACGCGGTGAGCGGCCCGCCTGGCGACTGGGTGGCGAGCAGCAGGTGCAGGCCGAACGCGGCGCCCCGCTTCGCGATGTCCGCGAGCAGCTGACCGGCCTCCCTGGCCAGCCGGTCCTCCTGGCTGAACAGGACCTGGAACTCGTCCATGATCACCAGAGCGCGCGGCAGCGGCTGGCCGGTCTCGCGCCGGTAGTCGGGCAGGTCGGTTACCCGCGCCTCGCGGCACAGCCTGGCCCGCCGGTCGATCTCGTCGTGGAACCGCCGCAGCATGCTCAGCCCGAACTCCCTGTCGGTCCGTGACGTGATCGCGCGCGCGTGCGGCAGCCGCTCGGTCAGGTACGCGTCGAACTCGACCTCCTTGAAGTCCAGCAGGTACAGCTCGAGCTCCTCCGGCGGGTACGCAAGCGCCAGCTGGCAGATCAGCACGTGCAGCAGGTTGGTCTTGCCCATCCGGACGTCCCCGCCGACCAGCCCGTGGTGCACCCCGCGGACCCCCATCACGAAGCGCTGCGGCTCGCCCTTGCTGTCCACGCCGATCTGCACGTCGAGCCCGTCGGTGGTCACCCCGGCCCACCGGCAGGAAGGCCCGACGGCGAGACGGCCGAACGGCAGGTCCCGCCCGGAAGACCCGGCCGCCGCGCCCACCGCGTCCAGCCACGGGTTGGCCCGGCTCGCGGCCGGCATCTGGTCCGGCTCGATCACCCCCGCCCCGAGCTCCGGGTCGTCCCAGCCAAAGCCGGCGCCGGAGGAAAACAGCCCGGTTCCCGCCGCGGCCAGCCGCCCGAGCCCGAACCCCCGCGGCATCTCCAGCCCCGGATCCACCGTCGCCACGATGTAAAGCCCCGCCCGTGGCCCGTGCAAGGCCAGCGCGCCGAGCAACTCCCCGGCCCGCTCGCCGATCCCGGCGGGGAACCCGGCAAGCACCAGCACGTGATACGGCACGGTCGCCCCGGTGGTACCCGCGTTGTACGCCTCGACCGAGTCGTACACGTTCGTCAGCCGGGTCTGCGTCACCTCGACCACGTGCCGGTTCAGCGCGGCAAGTAGCGCCTCGATCTCCGCCGGGCTCGAAGCGACCCCGGCCCCGGCCGGGGTCCCGCCGCCGCCGACCCGCAGCGAAGCGGGCAGCCGCAGGAACGCGCTCAGGTACCGTCCCTGCCCGACCGGATCGGCAAGCGCGAACCGCACCGTCCCCGGCCCGGTCGCGGTGGCCAGCCGGAGCGTGACCGCCTGCAGCAGCGACCGCGCCCGTTCGGCGTCCCCGCCCTCGTCGATCAGCAGGTGCCCGTACCTGGCGAACGGCACCACCGCCGGCACCAGCGGCAGCCCCGGCCCCGGCCGGAACACCCCGACCCGCAGCCCCTCAGGCGACGGCGCGTCCAGGTCCGGCCGATAGCCGTCCCAAGCCGGGTCCGAGAACGCCCCGAGCGCCCAGGGATGCGCCTGCGTCAGCCACGCCACGCCGCCGAACAGCGACCGCGCCTGCCCCGCCAGCCCGTCCACGTACTGCCGGTGTCCACCCCGGATCGCCGCGGTCGACCGGGCTACCCGGAAATAGCCGTCCCGGATCTCGTCCTCGATCGACCCGACCGGCATGTCGACACCCCTATGTTCAGCATGTCCCACCCCCATGTTCTCCACAGCCTCCGCCGCTCGACAAGCCTGCCAGCTCACCGGCCTTGACCGCCTGGCGCTAGCATCTGCTGTGCCCGACATATCCAGCACAGGAATCGAGGGAGTGACCGTGTCTTCACGTACTGAGAGCGTAATCACGCCGGACGGGCCTTTCGACCTTACGGTGTGGCTTCCCGAGGCCGGGCACGGCCCCGGCATCCTGCTGATCCAGGAGATCTTCGGCGTGAGCGACTACATCCGGGCCGTCGCGGAGGACCTCGCCGCGCTCGGCTACGTCGTCGCGGCCCCCGACCTGTTCTGGCGCCTCAAGCCCGGCCACAACGCCGAACACACCGAGCAGGGCCTGAACGAGTCGCTGGCACTCAGCGCCCAGTTCGACGCCGCGCAGGGCGTGGCCGACGCCGCCGCGGCGTTCGACCGCCTGGCCGGGCTGCCCGAGGTGCAGGGCGGCCTCGGCGTGATCGGCTTCTGCCTCGGCGGCACGATCGCGTTCTTCCTCGCCGCCCGCGCCGAGCTCGCCGCGGTGGTCTCCTTCTACGGCTCCGGCGTGCCCGACCAGGTGGAGGTGCTGGCGCAGATCAGCGCCCCGATCCAGTTCCACTTCGGCGGCAGCGACCCGTACATCCCGCGCGACCAGGTGGCCCGCGTCGAGGAGGCCGTCCAGGCCAGCGGGAACGCCGAGATCCACGTCGAGGAGGACGCCGGCCACGCCTTCCACAACCGCAAGGCGCCCATGTTCCACAACCCCGAGCCGGCCGCCCGCGCCTGGCGCCGCACCGAGGAGTTCCTGGCCCGCCACCTCCCCGTGCACAAGAAGACCCCGCAGCCCTGACCCGCCGTACCCCGCCAGCCCGCCGTTCTCCGCTCTTAAAATCAATATCTGGCCGAACGGGCAGTGGTATCACCCGCGGGGACCATCGCTGCCCCCGCGAGTCGCAACCCAGTAACCAGCATGCCGGAGGGCCGCCGTGTTAGCGGACGCCGATCCAGCCTCGCCGCCCCCGGAGCGCCCCCGCGGGCGCCGCAGGGCACTGCTCATCGGCCTGGCGTCCGTCGGCGTGGCCGCGGCGGTCGTGGCGGCGGTCTTGGTGACCTCGCGGCCCGCCGCCAGGCCAGCGGGCGCGGCGCAGCCGCTGGCTGGCGTCGGTGACCAGGCCATCCTCGTTTTCCAGACGATGAAGACTCCCTCCCTGGGAAGCCGGGCGACGACCTACTATGCCCAGCTGATCGTCTGGTCGGGCAACGCCGTGCTGGACGTCTCCTTCAACTACCTGCCGGGGACGGCGAATGCGCCGCTGGCCGAAGCCCTGCCCCCGCGTTCCGCCCAGGTGCGCGCCCTGATAGCGGTCGCCAAGAACGTCCTAGCCAACCTGCCGAGGTCCGCCAGGACCTAGCAGCCACACCACACGCTGGCGATCCCCCCACCGCCCACGCCGGCCGTTCCGCCGCCCAAGCTGGCCGTTCCCCGCCAAGCCGTCCGTTCCCGGCCGGCGATGCCGTCTGTTCCCGGCCGGCGATGCCGTCCGTTCCCCGCCGGCCGTTCTATGCCAGCCAGCCAACCAGCCTTACGCCCAGGATCGGCGATCTTTCTACCTAGGTAGATTAATGTTCTCTACTTAAGTAGACTTAGGTGTTTTCGCCTGAAGATCGGTCTGCACGTGCAATAAGGTGATCCTTGATGCTCCGCCCCGGCACCCCGGCAAGGCCGCCCCTGCTGGCCGCGTCCGCCCGTATCCGGGCCGCCGCGCTCCTTGCCTGCTGCGCCCTCTTCGTGGCCATACTCGGCGTGCTTGTCGCCCGCCAGACCCAGCCGGACCGATTCGATCGGGCCGTCGACGCGCCGGTGATCGCCTGGGCAGGCGGTCACACGCAGTTGGCACTCTGGCTGGTAGCCATGGCGTCAACGATTCCGGCGGCCGCGCTAAGCGTCGTCATCGTCATAGCCTGCCTGCTCGCCCGCCGGCCGAACGGCGCCGTGCTCGCCGCGGTCGCCGTCCCCGTAGTGGCGGCGCTCAACGACGGCCTGCTCAAGCACCTGTTCCACCGCACCTACCAGGGCCTCCTCAGCTACCCGAGCGGCCATACCGCCACCATGTCGACGCTAGCCGCGACGCTGACCATCCTGCTCGCGATCCCGCCACGGCCGACCAGGGCCAAGACCCTGCAGTGGGTTATCCCGGCCGTCGCCTGCCTGCTCGTGATCCTGGTGGCCGTCGGCGTCATCGGTCTGCGCTACCACTACTTCACCGACACCCTGGCCGGTGCCGCCGAGGGCGTCGCCACCGTAGTCGCGCTCGCCCTCCTCCTGGACCTGCCCCCGATCAAGCGATGGCTAGACCGCCTGGTCCCCTCGACCCGCCCGACCCGCACGGAGATCCAGGACGGTCACCACACCGCCGCCCGCAGCGGAAGGCCGGCATCGTAATCGTTGCCCTCGCAGGGGTCACAGCCGCTCACCGCTCCAGCCGGGGAGTCGGCACGCTGGCCTCGCGCGATTGCTGGCTGGCGATTTCCGCGTACCGGGCCACCACGACGAGCTTTGTCGCCGACTCGAGGTTCTCAGGCGCAGTTGCCTCCGCCGTAGCGTGTCCTCCTCGGCACCATCCTTAGGCATCTTCAGAATGGTACATTCCAGCACTGACATGGCAACCGCTTGATGTCCTCAAGTTGACGGTCGTGGTCAAGCTCAGCCCCAGTTCATGGCGTCATCATCAGGCGCAGCACGCGCCGCGATAGGTTGACTCCCGTGGTCAGAGGCTCTAACCTGACCACTACGGCACATGCCAGTGGTCAGGAACACCCGACCGCCCTGTCACATGCCAATGGTCGCAACCGCGGGAACGGGGCACACGCCGTCGGCGCCCTAGGCCCGAGCGGACCTTCATCCGGATAGCCAGCAGAGGGGGCGGCATGGCGGATTTGAGTCCGACCATTCGCCAGCGCGAACTCGGCATGCGGCTGCGCGAGTTCCGGACCTCGAAGGGCCGCACGGTCGAGGACGTCGCCAGGGAACTCCTCTGTTCGCCGACCAAGATCAGCCGTGCGGAGACCGGAGCGCGCCGGGCGACGCTGCGCGATGTCCGGGACCTTTGCCAGCTCTACGGGGTCGATGAGCAGACATCGGCCGAGCTCATGGAACTCGCAAGGGAAGCCCGCCAGCCGGGCTGGTGGACCAAGTACGACGACCTGCAGATCACGCCGTTTATCGGCATGGAGCAGGCGGCCACCGCCATTACCTGCTTCGGCATGTATTTCGTCCCTGCCCTGCTCCAGACCGAGGATTATGCCAGGGAGATCATCAGGGGCATCGCGCCGAGGATCGAGGCGAACATCCTCGCCCAGCGCGTGGAAGCCCGGATGATACGGCAGAAATTGCTCTACCAGGCCAAGCCGCCTAAGTACCGCGCGCTGCTTGATGAGGCCGTGCTGCATCGCCTGGTCGGCGGGTCGGCGGTCATGAGGGCCCAGCTGGAGAAAATACTCTCGTTCATGCGGGACAGGGCCGCGGTTCAGGTGATCCCGTACGAGGTGGGCGCCTACGGGGCCATCGACAGCAACTTCGACTACCTGGAATTCGCCGGCACCATGCTGCCCGGCCTGGTATTCGTCGAAGGCCTGGTCAGCCATCTCTACCTGGAGCGGCCGGACGAGCTTGACCGGTATCGCGAGGCGCTCGATTACCTGCGTGACGAAGCGCTTAACCCGCGGGACTCAGCGAAGAAGATCGAAGAAATCCGCGACAAACTCTAACGCACTGGCTGAGTTGTCACCGCACCTGATATAACCCATTACGCATCTGGAGACGTCATGGATAATGCATGCGGCCACACAGGTCTCACCTGGCGCACCGCCCTCGGCTGCAACGGCGGTGCATGTGTGCAGGTAGCCGCCACCGAGCACGGCATCCTGCTGGGAAGCACCCGGCAGCCCTGCGGCCCAGCGCTCAGTTTCGCTCCCGGCGAGTGGCGCCGGTTCGTCGCGGGGATCAAGAAGGGCGATCTCGACGACCTGCCCAGATGACGGCTAAGACCGCCTTGTGGCCGGCGGGACGGTAAAATCCCGTCCCGCCGGTCACGCAGTGCTCTCTTTTGGGGCTCTTCTTGCGCGCGCCCAAGCCCAATCTCTACCGACGGCCTCGAATTCCCATGGGCAGTAGCGGCCGAACGGGAAATGGTCGACCCATCGAGTCTCACCCGTCCGGCCAGCCCCACCAGACCCAAGCCGAAAGGCGTGAATGTCGCAACCATGCTTATAGGACTACGTGAAAGCGGCATCCACGCCGTACGACTCGATGCGCCAGATGCGGAAGTGACTATCTATACGAGTGACTAAACCCGTGGTTGACCCGCGGATGGCCGCGTGTAACACTCAGGTATTGGCCGCCAGCACGGCCGGGGGGACGGTATTCATGTCCAAGCCTGTAGTGCCGCCATTCGTAATCTCTGCAACCGCGCGTTACTTAAGCACCGCCCATTGAGCCTGGCTGAAGTTCGCAGAGGGGGCGGATATCGATGGCGGAGTGGAACGTTCCCGGGTACACCGAGCTGAAGGTGCTCGGCTCGGGCGGGTTTGGCAAGGTGGTGCTGGCCAGGCATAACGTGTCGGGCACCCTGGTGGCGGTCAAATACTTGCGCCCGGAACTGCTGGCCGATCCGGAATTCGCGCGGATGTTCCGCCGCGAGGCGGAGGTTTTGGCATCCCTGGACGATGCCAACGTGGTCCGGCTGTATGAGTACGTCGAGTCGCCCTATGGCGCGGCCATCGTCATGGAACTCGTCGACGGCGTCAGCCTGCGGGAGATCTTGTCCCGGCAGGGCAGGACCAGCCCGGAGGCCGCACTGGTCGTGCTGCGGGGCTCGCTGCTTGGCCTGGCCGCCGCGCACCGGCGCGGCGTCGTGCACCAGGACTACAAGCCGGAGAACGTCCTCGTCGCCGGGAACGGGGCAAGCAAGCTGACCGACTTCGGCATCGCGGCACGCTCGGGCGACAGCCCGCTCCCGGCGGGCACCCTGGCCTATGCGCCGCCCGAGCAGTTCGCCGGTGCCCCGGCCAGCCCGGCCAGCGACGTCTACGCGGCCACGGCCACCTTCTACGAGTGCCTGGCAGGCCGACCGCCGTTCAGCGGCACGACCGCCGACGCACTGCTGTACCAGCACCAGGCCCAGCCGGTGCCGCTGGATCCGGTGCCCGGGCCGCTCCGGCCGCTGGTGGCCATCGGGATGGCCAAGGAACCCAATCGCCGTCCGGTCGACGGAACCAGCTTCGTCACCGCGCTGCACGCCGCCGCGGCCGGCGCCTACGGCCGGGACTGGGAACGGCGCGGCCGGTCGCACCTGGGCGAGGCAGCCCTCCTGCTGGCGGCGCTGTGGCCGCACGGCGCCCCGCCTGCGGTACAAGGCACCGCGGTACACCGGATCTGGGTCCGCCGCCTGTTCAGGCTCCGGCACTTCAGCCCCGTCCAGTCAGCCATCGCGGGCGGCGCCGCGATCGCGGTCGTAGCGGCGGGCACCGCCCTCGCCGCAACCGGCACGTTCACGCCCAGCGCCGCCACCCATCCGATCGCGGCGCAGTCGCGGCCTGTATCGCTGCAGCCGACACCGGCCTCGTCCGTGCCGTTCACTTTCTCGCCGCCTTCCCCGTCCCCGACCGCGCTGCCCCCGTCGCCATCCCCGGCCCGAGCCTCCCAGTCGCCAGCCTCCCAGTCGCCAGCCTCCCAGTCTCCGTCCCCGACCTCGGCATCCCTCGCTCCGTCACCGACCTCTGTCCCACCGTCTCCATCGCCCTCGCCGGCCTCCCCATCTCCGTCACCCTCCCCGACCTCGGCGTCCCCGTCACCCTCCCCATCCCCGACCACGGCGTCAGGCCCTCCCGCCAGCGTGTGCCAGCCGGACGGCACCGGCTGCACCAAGGCCGGCACATACCCCGATCCCAACGCGCTGATCAGCAGTGACTACGGTGGCTTCGAGCTGGTGTGGTCCTCGACGGTGGTACAGAACTACTCCTCAGGCGAGCCGCTGTACTGGACCATGGGCGTGACATATGAGAACACCGGGTCGTCCACCCTCAACCTGACGTGCCAGGGAGCTGCCGAACAGAACCTCTCGCTCCTCCAGGAGCACATGTCCGGAGGTGCCGGCGACGACGGCAGCGTCTCGGCCTACAGCACGACGTGCACGCAAGACCCGGACTGGACGGCGAGCGTGCCGCCGGGTGACTCGATCGTCGCCTACGCGACCTTCCACAACGTGCCCTGGCCTGGCAGCGCCGTGGCAGTCACGTGGGGAAGTGCCGGCACGTCCGCCTACATCTACCCGTTCGACTGACCGTCCGCGGGCCGGCCCCACGCGACGGCGAACCCGTGCGGTGATTGGGCCTAGTCGGCCTTGCCTTCGCGGCCTTACTGTTCCTCCAAGCGCGGGCTGTACCCCGGGAGGCTCAGATGGCGGCTGTCGACGCGACCGGGACGGCGCAGGGCACGCTCGCCGTCAAGGAGAAGGCCAAGCTGCGCAAGGTGCTCGGCCGGCTCGACCTGGTGTTGTTCACCGCGTGCGCGATCGTCGGCCTGGACAGCATCGCGGCCGCCGCCCAGGGCGGCGCGCAGGCGATCACCTGGCTGGCCATCTCGCTGGTGGTCTTCCTGATTCCGTACGGGATGCTGGTCGCCGAGCTCGGCGCGGCGTTCCCGGTCGAGGGCGGGCCTTACGAGTGGGCCCGGATGTCGTTCGGGCGCGCGGTCGGCGCGGTGACCGCGATCTTGTACTGGCTGTCGAACCCGCTGTGGGTGGGCGGCACGCTGACCGCGGCGACGATCGCGACGCTGAACAGCTTCGTGCTGACCAAGCCGCTGAGCACGACGTGGGAGATCGTGATCGGCCTGGCGTTCATCTGGATCACCACCGGGCTCGCGATCATCGCGTTCCGGATCGGCAAGTGGGGCCCGAACATCGGCACGTTCGTCAAGATCGCCGTCGTCGGCCTGTTCACAGCGCTGTTCATCGCGTTCATAGCCCAGCACGGCAGGCCGCACGGGACATCGGTGGCGGGCGACTTCAAGCCCACGACCACGGGCTTCCTGACCGTGATCGGCATCCTCGTGTTCATGTGGGTCGGCTTCGAGCTGTCCACCGGCGCCGCCGAGGAAATGCGCAACCCCAGGCGCGACGTCCCGGCCATGATCGTCAGGTCAGGCGTGATCGCCGCCGTGCTCTACGCTCTCGTCATCGGCGGCATCGTGCTGGTGATCCCGAAGTCCCAGCTGTCCAGCGTGGGCGGTTTCGCCGACGCGTTCTCCGACGTTTCCGCCACGTTCCACTCCCACCCGCTCGACTACGCCTTCGCGGCGCTGGTGATCATCACGCTGATCAGCAGCGGCGCGGTGTGGCTCGAGGGCGCGGACCGCACCCAGGCCATCGCGGCCCTCGACGGCGCGGCGCCGGCCTGGATGGGCCGGTTCACCAGCTTTGGCACGCCGATCGCGGTCAACCTCAGCTCCGGTGTGGTCGCCTCGGCGATGTGCGTGATCGTGTTCGTCGCGACCAGCGGCAGCCTGGCCAGCTTCTTCTCGATCATGCTGGCGCTGACGATCTCGTCCACCGCGGTCGACTACATCTTCATCTTCCCGGCCCTGGTCGTCCTGCGCCGCAAGTACCCGAACGCGCTTCGTCCGTACCGGGTGCCCGGCGGGGCCGCGGGCGCCTGGGCGGCGGTGATCATCACCGAGCTGTTCGTCGTGGTCACCGCGGTCACGCTGCTGTGGCCGGGAGCCCTCAACA
>JASHTQ010000307.1 GCA_030040475.1 Streptosporangiaceae bacterium | reverse complement strand
CCGCGGCCAGGCCACGCAACAGCGGGCCGAGGTCAGCGGCTTCCTCGGCGGTCAACTGGTCCAGCGTGGTCACGTGCCGCAGCGGCAGCACCACCAGCCACCCTGGCAGCGATGTAGTAGTTGGACGAAAGAGCCGACTACCGGCATCGGAGGATGTTGAGTGGACACGCGGGCGAGCATCTAATTATGCGAGTATGCAACATCCTCATTTCGGCAGATCCCGACGTCGCCAGCCCGGCGGAATAGGAGGGATTGGCCCCATCGATCCGGAGACGGTTCCCTCTGGATCGAGCAGTGACCTCAAGAGGTCTTCCACGTGGTCGTAACTTACCTCGAAGCCATCGGTCTTGTTCATGTGGTCACGGCCAGCCTGGTCGCGGAACGCCAGCCGCTGGGTCAGCGTCGTCACTCCGTGAGCTTCGCGCAGTTCGGTGGACTCGATGGCCTCCGCGCCTGGCCACCCCTCGAACAGCCACGTCTCGACGGTCCGGGTCGGCGGCTCGACCTCCGCTGCGGCTTCACCGACACGGGCCGGGTTCATGTGGGGCGAGAATGTCCTCGCGCTCAACCTCGCGCCGCACGGCCCACGGGAATCGCCCGGCGAAGGTCAGTCCCGGAACACTTCTGCCTGAAACCACTGCCAGGTCCGGGGGATCCCGATCTCACGGGGGACGGACGGCGCGTAGCCGAGCATCTGGTTCGCCAGGTCATAAGAGGCGAAGTTGCGATCGACCTCGCCGGCTCGCTTGGGCCGGTACTCGATCGGGTGGTCGGGGGCGCCCGCGGCCCGGCGGCACAGGTCGGCCAGATCCCGGACAGTGGTCTCCACGCCTGATGCGGCATGCAGGACTGTGCCGCCCGGGACGTCCTTCTCCAGCGCGAGCTGGAGGGCGTTGGAGATGTCGTCCACGTGTACGTAGTCGCGAGACGCTGACCCGTCGCCGTAGATGATCAGGGGCACGCCGGAGTGGATCGACTCGAAGAAGACATTGAGCACGCCGCGCTTGCGGGCGCACCATGGCCCGTATACGTTGCCGAACCGGATTGCGACGGTGCGAACTCCGTAGGTCTTGGCAAATGCGTGCGCGTAACCTTCGCCAGCCAGCTTGCTCGCCCCGTAGGGGGAGATCGGCTTGGGCAGGGACGCCTCGTTGACGGGCGGCGTGGCGTCGCCGATCAGCGCCCCGCCGGTCGACGCCTGCACCACGCGCTCGACGCCCGCCCGACGCGCCGCGTCCAGGACGCGGAACGTGCCGAGCACGTTGACCTCGAAGTTCATCCCCGGGTCCTGGACGGAACCGATCACCGAGCCGGCCGCGGCGAGGTGGATGACCGCGTCCATGCCGGCGATCGCATCGTCAAGCGCCGCCGGGTCGCGGATGTCGCCCTTGACCAGTTCGGCGTCCACGTCGGCCAGGTGCGCGGCGTCCCCGGTGCTGAGGTTGTCGAGCACCCGGACTCGGTAACCGCTCGCCACCAGCCGCCGCACCAGCGTCGCGCCGATGAATCCGGCGCCGCCGGTGACCAGGATTCCGTCAGAAGCACTCACAAGAGGGGGAGTGTAGCGGCAACGCGGCACCGCCCGTGGCCGGTATGGTGGCGCGGCCCCTGCCTGGTGAGGCTGGCTCAGGAGGTCCGGCGGCGCGCCTGAGATGGCCCGGCGCCCGGAATCCCGCAGCCGCGGGCCGTTCTGGCCTGACCGGCGAGGATCTCGCGCAGCTCGTGCGTGACGGCGTCCGGGTACTGGTCAAGTATCGCTTCGAGATCGGTTCGCTCGGCGTGGGTCGAGTATGCGGCCAGCTCGCGCTCCAGCCGCCTGTGGCCGTCATCAGGCCTGGCGGGAATGAGCGGGGCGGACATCAGGAGCAGGAGCCCCGGCAGCAGAACCTCCCCCCACGCGCTGCCGCGCAGCATGAGGCCGGCCACCGTGAGCGCCAGCCCGGCCAGCACGGGCTGCCAGCGGGGCCGTATGACGCGGCCCAGGCGAAGCATGCCGATAACCGTGAGCAGCGCGCCGGTACGAACCAGTCTTCGCAGTCGGCCTGTTCGTCGGGTCCGGATGAGCGCCGGGGCGCGATAGCGGTCGGCCGGGCGAACACCCGCACTCCAGACCACCAGATTCCGGCGATGCGCACGCAGTCTCATCGCGGCCTCCCGCGCTTTGCGTACTCTCGATTGTAAACTTCGCGGGCCAACTGAAGGGCACCGCGGATCTGGATTCCGGCCGCGATGACCCGGTGCCGCAGCCGGAATCGTCCGCCCCGCGGATCACGCCCGCCGCAGCCGCCTCATCCCGTTTGCCTCACCTGTCCCTGCTGCCCGGCACCGGCAGGATCGTGGGTCAAAACTTCCCCCACAGGGGCAGCAACGACCCACGATAACGAAAATGAGCTAGCTGCGGCCGCGCGCAGAGCCCTGCGACCGTGTATCAGCCGTGCTTCCTCCGCACCCCGTCTGTGGTGAAAGGCCGGATCCGACTAGCCGAAAATGGCTGGCCGGGAAACCGGTACTGCCCAGGCGAAGATCGGAGAATACCGTGATCTGCAGAATCGAGTACCTCGACCGCGTGGTCCTGGTCGGCCATAATCCTCCGGTCGTTTTCGCGACCACGGCCTCGCACATCGCGCACCTTCGGAAGAAGCCCGACGGGCACTACGACAGAGCCGAGTTGATGTCTTTGGTGGAGACGGGCAACGTGGTCCTCTACAACGAGGAGGCCGTGCGTGACATCCTCCAGGCACTTCCGGTTCTCGTGTTCGGCTGTCCGCCAGCGGCATAGCGGTTACCCGGTAGCGCGCGCACCCGCCTTCGTGCTCGGGTTTCCTCGGCGCGCCCCGGCGGGCTAGGTCCTCAGCTGGCCGCCTTCTTCACGAGTGCGGCGATCTTCTTCTCCGTGGCGGCGGTCATCTCCTTCAGCGCGAAGTCGGTCGGCCACATGTCGCCCTCGTCGAGGTTTGCCCTGTCGCTGAAGCCGAACGTGGCGTACCTCGTGTTGAACTTCTGCGCGCTCCGGAAGAAGCACAGGACCTTGCCGTCCTTGGCGTACGCGGGCATCCCGTACCAGGTTCTCGGCGTCAGGTCCGGCGCCGTGGCCTTGACGATGGCGTGGATCCGCTCGGCCATGACGCGATCGGACCTCTGCATCTCGGCGATCTTCGCGAGCACGTCGCCTTCCCCGTCCGCCTTGGTCGCCCGCCCGGCGCGGCGCGCGTCCGCCTTCAGTTCCTGGGCGCGATCCTTCATCGCGGCGCGTTCCTCAGCCGTGAACTTGCCGGCCGTGCTGGCGGCCGACGGCTCCTTCACCTCGGGCTTCCGCGCAGGCATTGCGATCACTCCTTAGGCGCGCGAGACAGGGACCTGGCACCCCACGGGTTACCCGGCCGGCCAGAGATTATGCCCGCGGCCGACCGGCCGCGGACCTTCACCGCCGGCGGCGAGACCTCCGCCGCCAGCCGTGATGACCGACTGCTGACAGCATGCTGACGCCCGGCGGGAGACTCGCGGCAACGGTCACACCAGACTCCGGTCCCGAAAGGAAGCAGCATGCATTTCACCAGGAAAACGGTAGCCGGCCTAGTCCTGTCGGCCGCTGCGCTCATCGGCACAGCCCGATAAGCGCGGGCCCGGCACAAGCCCCGGCGCAGCAGAGGGACCGCCGCCATGGCACAGGCGGATGGCGGCGACATCCTGTGCGGCGGCGACGTCTGCATCCAGGACTTCATGGGCGACACATCGCAGACCGTGAATACATGGGCAGCTACAAAGTCGTGCACCGGGCACTTCGAGGATAGCTTTGGGTGCGGCATATCCAGCCAGCCCGGCCGTTCGGCCCTGAGCATCTTGCCGACTCGCTGCACCACCTGGCCGAGCTTTCCGCACGTGAGCACTGATACGTGAGCACTGATACTGGTGCTATGAATGAGACCGAGTCCCTGACAGCCGAGGTCCGCCAACTGCGCGCCGACATAGCCCGGCTGCACGCCGAGGTCGCCCGGCTGCACGCCGCGCACACGCCGGTGCACATCCGGCACGGCTGGATGGGCCTGCTCCTCAAAGACCTCTCCACCAATCCGTACACCCAGTACAAGGTCCACATGTGGGGCGCAATCTACTGGCTGATCAACTTCCCGCTGATCTGCTGCCTGTTCTTCTTCACGCCCACGCTATGGATCAAGCTGGGAATCTTCATCACGCTGATCTACTCGATCTACTCGAACCTCGCGACCGACTACGGTGCCATGTCGGCGGCCGAGGCGGCGTTCGGCCAGCCGGAGCCGCCGCCGATCCCACTCGAGCCGCCGACGCCGCTGCCGTCGTCGACGTGAGGCGGCGCGGCCTCCGGGCGGATCACCGCCAGCATCTGCGGCCTGCTGTTCAACGTGATCCTCGGCCTGCCCGCCGCCCGCGTCGGCGGCAGGTACTGCAATAGGGCCGCCGGACTGTGGGCCGACGGTGACGACCAGGCGGCCGCAAGCGCGTCCAGGAAGGCGCGGGGCTGGCTGACCGCCGCCACCGTGCTCGACGCGATCGGCCTCATCCTGGTCATCGTGCTCCTCCCGCAGGTGCTCAGCTCGCCGCCGAACTTCAGTAACCCGCCGGCGGTCGCGGCCTCGATCAAGTCTCAGCTCCAGCAGCGGCTCAGCGCCCAGTCCTACGAGCCGGGCGTAACCGTCACCGCCGTGGTCTGCACGCGATCGGGCAGCAGCACCGACCGCAGCAGCACCGACCACTGTGTCGCCACCCTGTCCAGCGGGCAGACCTTCGCGACGACGGCCACGATCTCGGACGGCGGCAAGGGCTTCCGCACGCAAGGCTTCCAGGCAGCCGGCTAGGTGGTGCCGGGATCCTGCTCGGCGCGGTACTTCGGAGCTTGCTCGGTACGACGCTTCGGAGCTTGATTGACGCCGTCAAACCTGGCCCGTACATACTTGGCCCAATTCTTACCCGTGAGCGCTGCCACCAGCCAGGGGAGCCAGGCCACGTAGCCGGGGGCGCTAGTGCTGCGCACGACCTCGGTGCGGGTACCCGAGTCGATCGGGCTCAGGCTGAAGCTGCTCTCACCACCCACGGCGGAACGCGTCCGGTACTCGACCCCGGGCTGTACGGCGACGACCCGGTACCGCGTGATGACTGCCCGGCCAGACGGAAGAGTTCTCGCCATCACCAACTGGCTGCCCACCTGGATGGTCCCCGTGGCCCTGCTCACGTCCGGCCGCCACTCAGGGTAGCGGCCGACGTCGCACAGCACCGCCCACACCTCGGCCGGGGGAGCGTCGATCGTCACCGTGGCCGATATCGTCTTGGCCAACCGCGCCTCCCGAGCCGGTGTGCGCCAGCATAACAGGACGGGCGCGGGTGGCTTTCAAAGAGCATCCTGGGTGTCCAAGCACCCGCCGGCGCGGCCACGACGCGGCGGGCCGGCGCACAGCACGAGACGGCGTGAGGTTTACAAATCGGTTCGCGAACCGCAAGCGAAAGGCCGCCTCTCTGGTCGAGAGACGGCCTCTGGCCTTGGTAGCGGGGGAGGGATTTGAACCCTCGACCTCTGGGTTATGAGCCCAGCGAGCTACCGAACTGCTCCACCCCGCGTCGGTGTCCCTTCACTGTATGAACTCCCGGCGGGCAAAGCAAATCAGCCCGGCCGCTCCCGGCAGCGCGTAACCTTCCGCCATGACCGAGGTCGTGATCTACACCGACGGGGCGTGCAGCGGGAATCCCGGGCCGGGCGGGTGGGGCGTGGTGCTCCGCTGGAACGGCGTGACGAAGGAGCTGCACGGCGGCGAGCCGGAGACCACGAACAACAGGATGGAGCTGACGGCGGCCATCCAGGCGCTCGAGGCGCTGCGCCGGCCGGCCACGGTGGAGCTGTGGACGGACAGCACGTACGTGCTCAACGGCATCACGAAGTGGATCGACGGCTGGCAGCGCAACGGCTGGCTGACCAAGGCCCGCAAGCCGGTCAAGAACGCGGACCTGTGGCGCCGGCTCGCCGACGCGATGAGCAGGCACGAGGTGACCTGGCGGTGGGTCAAGGGGCACGCCGGAGACGAGGGCAACGAGCGGGCCGACGAACTCGCCAGGCTCGGCATTGCCGAGACCGCCACCACCGTTCGTTCGGCAAAATAAAGTCAGCGGTGGGCGCGCGATCCGTACGGCGGGGCGAAGACGACCACCATCGCCAGGTCCTCGGTGATCTCGGTGAACTTGTGCGCCTCGCCGGCCGGGACGTAGATCACGCTGCCGGGGCCGACGTCCTCGATGCCCGAGGTCGTCACCAGCGTGGCCCGGCCCGCCCGCACCACGTAGATCTCGTCCTCGGTGTGCGGGCTCTGGTCGTCGACGCCGCCCGCCGGGATCGAGTACGTGCCGACGCTCAGGTCGGCACTGCCCAGGTGCACGACCCAGTCGTTGGCTTCGGTGCCCGCTGGCGGCGTGTAGCGTCCGGCCTCCGCGATGACCTGCATGATGGTCTCCGTTAGCTGTGCACGATGTCGGTGTGGTGGCAGAAATGCACCCGCTGCGGGTGCAGGGACTGGATCCGGAGCAGCGACCCGCGCCAGGCCGGGACGTCGCTGGCCTGGCCGTCGGGGAGCTTGCCCGTGGCGGGGTCGGCGTACAGCCGCGGCGTGTAGGCCGCGTCGCCGATCAGCAGGTCGGACCCGTCGGCGCCGCGGACGACGACGCACTGGTGGCCGGCCGTGTGCCCCGGCGTCGCGATGACCTCGACGCCCGGCAGGACTTCCGCGTCCCCGTCGAGCAGTTCCCACCGCGCGTTCATGAAGTCGAACCAGCCGCACAGCTTGGGAGACTCGATCTGCGCGCGGCTCAGCTCGGTGCGCTGCACGTAGTGCGGGGCGTGCCGGAAGACCGCGTTCTGGCCGCAGTGGTCGAAGTGCAGGTGCGTGTTGATCACCAGGCCGATGTCGGCCGGGCTCATGTCGATCTCGGCGAGCGCGTCGGCCACCGTCCTGTTCACCACGCGCCAGTCGTCGAGCACCTGCTGCGGGCCGCCGACGCCGGTGTCGACGAGCGCCGCGCCGCCGGGGTGCAGGACGACGAAGCCGTGCACCGGCCAGCGGCTGCCGTCAAGGCCCTGCAGGCTTGCCAGGTGCAACCGCCGGATCTCCAGCGTCATGAAACACGATCCCCTCGGCTATGGGTTCGGCAGGACGACGATACGCCGGTTACGGACGCGCCGGCGGCACCGCTCCGGGCAACGCCGCATCGCCGCGGCGGGCGGGCCGCTGGCTGAAGTCGTCGACCCCGCACCTTGCGCAGATCCGGAAGCCCTCCATCAGTTCGGCCCGGGCTCCGATGTCGGAGTGGACCTGGCCGGTGCTGATCGGCAGGCGGTTCGCGCCGCCGTAGCCCGCCGTCGCGATCCGGCCGGTGAAGTTGATCGCGGACATGCCGCGGATCCCGCGGCGCGCGATCTTCCGCGGCACCCGCCAGCTGTAGCCGCACTCGTTGCAGGTGCGCACCCACTCGCGCGCGAAAAACCCGAACGCCACCCGACCATTGTTCGCCCACGGCGTGGCGGCGGTCAACGAGTCAGTGCGCCGGCGGCGCCCGCCGGATGACCAGCACGACCGCGCCGACGATGAGCGCGCCGCCGCCCAGGATGGCCGGGGTCAGCCGCTCGTTCAGGATCAGCGCGCCGAGCAGGACCGCGATCACCGGGTTCACGTACGCGTAGGTCGCCACGGTCGCGGTCGGCAGCGTCCTGATCGCGATGCCGTAGGCGGAGAACGCCACGATCGAGCCGGCCACGATCAGGTAGCCGAGCGCGAGCCAGGACCTGCCGGATATCTGCGCCAGCCGCAGGCCGCCGAACTCCCCGGCCGCCGCCCCGAACGCGAGCAGCGCCGCTCCCCCGCAGAGCAGTTGCATGCCGCTGGCCAGGGCCGGGCTGGACGGGAGGGTGACCCGGCGGGCCATGATCGTGCCCAGCGCCCACGCGACCGCGGCCGCCAGGATGACGATCACGCCGACCGCGGAGACCCCGCCCGACCGGTCGCCGAGGCCGGACAGCAGGGCGACGCCGGCCAGCCCGAGCGCCAGCCCGGCCAGCTGCGCCAGCCCGAGCCTGGCGTGGTTCAGCGCCGCGTCGATGCCAAGCAGCCACAGCGGCACCGTGGCCACAAGCAGCGCGGCCAGGCCGGACGGCACGGTCCGCTCGCCGATGCCCACCGCGCCGTTGGCGCCGAGCAGCAGCACGCCCACGATCGCGCAGCCCAGCCACTCCCGGCGGCTCGGCCGCACCCGCGCGGTTGCCGCCGTGCGCGCTCCCTTCCGGCGCACCCGCATCGCGAGCGGGAACATGATCAGGCCGGCCGCCAGGTTCCTGGCCGCCGCCATCAGCAGCGGCGGCATGGTCTCGACGCCCACCCTGATCGCCAGGTAGGTGCTGCCCCACACCAGGTACACGATCAGCAGGCTGGCCCACGCGGCCACGCTGCCGCGCCGCACCCATGCAGGTCCTCGTTTTTCAGGCCGAACGGGCGGTGGTGCTTCCCCTCCTGCCTGCGCTGCCTCCTGCGTTGCTTTCGCGGGGACGTCGACCTCGCTCATGATGCTCCAGCCTGCCAGGCGGTTCCCCGGATGACGAGTGGCAGGATAGCCATTCTTCGGTCAGATCCTGCCACGGTCGTCCCGCCGACGGTCTGCGGCTCACGGCGGGGCTGGATACGCTAGCGGCGTGTCGGAAAGCCGCGCGGCGCGCCTGGCCCGGCTGCGGGACAGTCCGTGGCTGCGGGCCGGGCTGCTCGTTGTCGCGGCCGGGCTGGCGGTCTACGGGCTGGCCTCGCAGTGGTCGCAGGTGCACGCCGCGCTGGCCAGGCTGGCCGCCCTCGACGTGGCCGCCGCCGCGCTGTGCGTCCTGGCCGGGCTCGGCTGCATGATGATGGCCTGGCGGGCGCTGCTGGCCGACCTCGGCTCGAAGCTGCCGCTGCCCGCCGCGGTCAGGGTGATGTTCGTCGGCCAGCTGGCCAAGTACGTGCCCGGCGCGGTGTGGGCGGTGGCCGCCCAGGTCGAGCTGGCCCGCGACTACCACGTGCCGCGCCGGCGCAGCGCCACGGCCAGCCTGGTCGGCATGGCGGTCACCCTGGTGGTGGCGCTGATCGCGGCCGGCCTCACGCTGCCGCTCGTGTCGGCGAACGCGGCCAGGCACTACTGGTGGGTGCTCGCCCTCATCCCGCTCGCGGTCGCGTGCCTGTACCCGGCCGTGGTCAAGTTCGGCCTGGACCTGGTGCTGAAGGCGGCGCGCAGGCCGCCGCTGGAAAAGGCCATCAGCCTGCCTGGCATGGCCCGCGCGCTGGCCTGGGCGGCGCTC
>JASHTQ010000024.1 GCA_030040475.1 Streptosporangiaceae bacterium | reverse complement strand
CACCCCGCTGACCGCCGACTCGGCCACCGCGCGCAGCGCCGCCGCTAGCCGCCGGACGCCGTCGGGCCGCACCGTGGCGCCGCGGCTGACCGCAACGGCGGTCGACGTGATCGCCTCCATGACCCGCTCCAGGGCCACGAGCGCGGGGAACCAGGCCGTCGCGATCCGGCTGATCGACGGCGGCTCGGACAGCGTGCGCTGGAACTCGGTGCTCAGGTCGGCCAGCGCCCGCCAGGTCGCCCGCCGCATCTGCGACCGCTTCGGCAGGCCCGCCGCGGCCGCCCCCGCCCCCGCCCCCGCCGGAGCCCCCGCACCAGCACCAGCACCGAGCAGCGCCTCCTCCAGGTAGTCGCTCACCTTGAGCACCGCCTGCCCGAACTGCTGCGGCAGATGGGCGTTCCAGCTCATCGGCCACGGCGCGAACCCGACGACGAGCACGATCCCGCACCCGATCAGCGTGTCCACCAGCCGGTCTTCCGCCAGCCGCCAGCCGATCGGATCGAACAGGTCCACGAGCAGCACCACGAGCGGCGTGAGGAACGTCGCCTGCAGCCCCCAGTTCCGCTGCCTCCCGTACGGCAGCAGCGCGGCGAGCACCGCCAGCGGGATCAGCAGCCAGGTGCCGTGGATCAGCGCGAGCAGCACCGCCCCGGCGACCGCGCCCACGATCGTCCCGATGCCCCGCTGCAGCGCCCGCGCGAACACCGAGCCGTAGTCCGGCTTGAACACGATGGCCACCGTCAGCACCACCCAGTACGACCGCTGCAGCGGCAGCACCTGGCTGACCACCGCGGCCACCCCCACGCACACCATGAGCCGCAGCGTCCAGATCCGGCTCAGCCGGCCGACGAGCGCCTGCATCACCCAGCCAAGCGGCCGCTCGGCCATCATTCCGAGCTGCCGCGGCCCGGGCAGCAGGTCGGCCAGCCGGTCGCGCAGCCGCGGGCGCCTTCCCTCGGCCGGCTGCGAGTCGCCGGAAATCATCCTCGCGAGTCCGACCATCGAGTCGCGCAGCGCCAGCGAGCCCGCGCTGTGGTCCCAGGCGGGCGGGATCACCGGCGGCGGGGTTCCCGCCGCGATGGAGTCCGCCAGCCGCTCCACGGTGGAGATGACCATCGGCGGCGGCCTGTTGCCCGCGACGTCGAGCGCCGAGCTCGCCTCGGCCATCAGGTGGCTCGCGTTCAACTCCGCGACCAGCCGCCGCATCTCCCGGTTCCGGCCGGTGGCGGTGGCCCGGCTGGTGAGCACCTCGTCGTAGGCCGTGTTGAGCGCCAGGCTGAGCGGCGGCAGCGTAGCGGCAGAACGCGAGGTGCCGATGGTACGCAGCCGGTCCGCTATCGCACGGTACACCGCGGCCACGTCGCGTTGCTCCTTGCCGTGCGGGTTTACCAGCCAGCCGGGCACGATCAGGATGAGCGCCCAGACGACCCCGACGATGAAGCCGGCCGCCGTGTGCCACACCGGCCGCAGCGCGCCGATCGCCGAGAGGCCGAGCGAGGCGTAGACGAGCAGCTGCAGCCCGATCACCGAGCCGAGGTCTCCGATCGAGCTCAGCACGCCAGACGCGCCCGCGACCACGACTAGGGCGAGCACCGCGTTCCAGCCGTGCCCGTGGATCACCGACCCGATGGCCAGCCCCACCGCCCCGCCGAGCACCCCGGCCGCACCGACCCGCTTGGCCCGGGTCAGGTACGTGCCCCCGGTGTCGGACATCGCGCCGACCAGCCCGCCGATCGCGGGCAGCACCCCCTCGGTGCCCTTGCCCACGGCGAAGGCCACCGACAGCGGAACGCAGATCGCGAGCGCCGTCCGCACCATCTCCGGCCACGGCAGCGGCGCCGGCTTCGGCCGGACCACCTCGACCAGCCAGTCCGGCACCACCAGTTCCCGCACCGCCGAGGCCCGCGTCCTGATCAGCCCTGGCTCCTATTCACCGCCGCATCATCGCTGGCCGCCCGCTCCAACTAATTCTTTTTATTATCCAGAACGAACGGTGGTACCACCCTCGCCCCCTGCGTCTGCCCAGTTGCCGGAGAGCCGCGGCGGAGCAACGGCGCGGACGGTTCCCGGCTCCCCGGCCCGACCTACCTGCGCAAGGCGGTCGCCGGCGTCGCGGTGCGACCTTAACTGCGAGGTCCGCGGCAACCGGCCGGCGGTTCGCGCAGCAGCGTCCCCGAGGTGCGCAGCAAGAACTCCGCGTACGTATCGGGAGCCTGATCGGACTCGCCCTCGGAGAGCTTCAGTTGCATGGCGCGGTCGGCGGCGTACTGCATCTCGCCGACCGTGTTCTGAACCCGGCGCGCGAGGCTGGCGATCGCCGAGAAATAACTGCGAACGTCCATGTGACCAGCATTGTCGTCCGGCCGCCGTCCCGCCAGTGGCAGTGATGCCATACTTAGATAACATCCTGCCAACCTTCTGGCATACTGGCCCCAGAGCGGTTCACGTCCATCCCGGTGCGGGGAGGGTCATGCTGCGCAACGTCGCGGCCGTGGTGGTGAACGGTTTCCTGCCGTTCGAGTTCGGCACGATCTGCGAGGTGTTCGGCTTCGACAGGTCCGACGACGGCCTGCCGCGCTACGAGTTCGCGATCGTCGCCGGCGAGCCCGCCCCGCTGCGGGCGCACATCGACTTCATCATCCAGCCCTCCCACGGCCTGGACCGGCTGGCCGAGGCGGACCTGATCGCCCTCCCCGCCGTCGGCGACGCCCGCCTGGGCCTGTGCCTTCCCCAGCCCGCGTCGCCCGGATCGTCCCTGTCTCCCGCGTTCCCCGAGGACCTGCTGGAGGCGCTGCGCCACGCGGTGGACCGCGGCGCCCGGGTGCTGAGCATCTGCAGCGGCGCGTTCATCCTCGGCGAGGCCGGCCTGCTCGACGGCCGTCGCTGCACCACCCACTGGCGGCACGCGGCCGAGCTGGCTCGCCGCTACCCCAAGGCCAAGGTAGATCCGGACGTCCTCTACGTCGACGACGACCCGGTGATCACCAGCGCCGGCACGGCGTCCGGCATCGACGCCTGCCTCTACCTGGTGCGCAAGGAGCAGGGCTCGAGGATCGCCAACGGCATCGCCCGGCGGATGGTGGTGCCACCGCACCGCGACGGCGGCCAGGCCCAGTACGTCCAGCAGCCCGTCGCCCCCTCGTGCGACGGCACCCTGCGGGACCTGCTCGAATGGCTGCGTGCCCACCTCGACCAGACCCTCACCGTGCGCCAGCTCGCCGCCCGCGCCAACATGTCCGAGCGGACCTTCGCCCGCCGCTTCGTCCAGGACACCGGCACGACCCCGCAGCGCTGGCTGATCGGCCAGCGGATCCTGCTTGCCCAGCAACTGCTCGAGGAAACCGACGAAACGGTAGACGCCATCGCGGCCCAGGCCGGCTTCGGCAACGCGACCGCCCTCCGCCACCACTTCCGCGCCTGGCGCGGCACCACCCCCAACGCCTACCGCCACCTCTTCCGCGGCCCCAACGCCCACCCCCCAACCCCCGCCTATCCAAAACGCAACGCCGACCCCCATCCCCCGTCCAACCGGCCCCGGCGCCCCCACCCCAACCCCCGTCCAACCAGCCCCAGCGCCCA
>JASHTQ010000306.1 GCA_030040475.1 Streptosporangiaceae bacterium | reverse complement strand
CGGATCTTGCCGAAGAACTGCGAGGTGAACCAGTGCTCGCAGTAGAACTTGTGGTCCTCGACGAACGGGAACACCCGCCGGCACAGCCCCAGCATCTGGTCGAACGCCGCCTGCTCCTCCTCAGAACCCAAAAGCGAGCGGTACGACGCCGCGATCCGGTCCCGCTCGGCGCGCAGCAGATCGGTCGGACGCGTGGCCAGCGTCCCGGAGCGCACCTGCGCGACGTACCTGGGGAGCGCGGCGAACGGCACCGTCAGGTCGTCGGCCCAGCTGCGGTGATGGTGGTAGAAGCCGTCCCCGGTCGACACGTTGAACCACGGCGTGTGCGCCGCCTCGAACGCCGCCAGCCACCGCTTACCGCCCTCCCCGCGCTCGGCAAGCAAGGAAAGGACCAGCGAAGGCGAGCAGCCCTCGACGAACAGGTCGTCGACCCCGGCCTCCACCGCCAGCCGCGCCAGCCCCCGCAGTTCGTCGTCGGGCCGGTACATGACCACGTCGATGCCGGCCACCATGCGGGCCGCGGTCTGGTCGCTGATCTCGGGGAAGGCCTGCTTGCAGAACTGGAAGAAGACCACGTAGGCGCCGTAGCCGAGCATCAGCATCTCGGTGTGGTGGTGCCACATCTTGGAGAACAGGTCGATGCACTTGTGGAAGTTCTCCCGCAGGTAGTGGTTCTGCGCGATGCCGACGGAACCGAAGACCACCGCGGCGTCCTCGAACTCCGGCAGTTCGGGCACGGTAATGCCCTCGATCTCGCCGATCAGGCCGCGCATCCGGACCTTCCAGCCCTCGTAGAGGCTGTCCCAATTCTCGTAGTAGTAACTGGCCCGCTCGCCGAAGACCGCCGCCCGCCGCCCGATCTCGTCAGGATCGATAACCGGGTTCGCGGTGATGTATACCCGCCCGTTCACGATTCGGTGCTCGATGCCGAGCGTGGTCGGGAAGACGAACACCCGTGCCGTATTGGCCCCGATCGCGCTGTAGGGAACCTCGGCGGTGATCGTGTCGAAGGCCGGCATCGGCTCGGGGAAGTGCATGGAGTTGTAGAACCAGAACCGCTTGTCGTCTTCCGGCTGGAAACGCGTGAAGTACGGGTACATGGACCGCCAGCCGTCCGGCCCCTCTGCCCCCGGCGCGTCGGCGATCTCCGATGGCAGCGGAAACCTACCGTCCATCCGCGTCCTCCTCAGCTCGATGAAAGACCCAAAACCGCCGGCACGCACCGCCGACGCTGGCATAGCCCAGGCGGCGGATCAATGGCGGACGCAACCATTTACCTCCGCCCATCTTGGGCCGCGCCCCAAAGCGCCCGAGGCGTCGCAAAGGCGTGCCGCAAGGGCGCCCGCAAGGCCGGGAACTCAGGGTTTCCGTGCCACCACGGCGTAAAGCGGGATGACCTGTTCGGTCACGATCTCGTCCGGATCCGGCCGCCATTCGGGCACCGTCACCAGGCCGGGCTCGACCGGTTCCAGGCCGGCGCCGGAAACGAAGCCGGCCACGGCCTCACGGGAGCGGAGCGTGACCCGCTGCGGTGCCAGCGTGTTCCACAGGCGTTCGGCCTCGACCAGGGCCGGATCCAGGTCGCTGGCCGGGTGCATGATCACCAGGTAGCTTCCGGGCGGCACCGCGCCCGTCAGCACCGACAACATCGAGCGGATCGTAGCGTCGTCGCCGATGAAGTTCAGCAGGTCCACCATGATGATCGCGACCGGCCGCCGGAAGTCCAGCGTCGCCGCCGCCTCCGCGATGATCATGCCGGTGTCCCTGGCATCCGCGTCGATATAGCTGGTGACGCCGCCGGGAGCGGAGGTGAGCAGCGCCCGGGCGTGCGACAGCACGACCGGGTCGTTGTCCACATACACGACCCGGGACTCCGGCGCGACGGACTGCGCCACCTCGTGGGTGTTGCCCGCGGTCGGCAGGCCGGTGCCGATATCGAGGAACTGCCCGATGCCGACCTCGCTGGCCAGGTAGCTCACGGCGCGGCGGAGGAACGCGCGGGAGGCGAGGGGCGCGACCCGCAGCACGGGCGCCACGGCGAACAGCTGCCGGGCCGCCTCGCGGTCGACCTCGAAGTTGTCCTTGCCGCCCACCATGTAGTTCCAGGCGCGCGCCGTGTTCGCGACGTGGGGATCGATCTGCGGCGGTTCGGCCGTGGATGAGGTCTTCTGCAGCCAGTTGCCGGTCACCGGACGCCCCCTTAGGCGGATAGCGACCCCCCAGCCGATAGTCACTCAGCGTAGGCCATCGGTAAGCGATTGCGCTATCCCCGAAAGCGGTATCAATAAATGCGCATTAACCGCGCAATACGTGTCGGCCGCAAACCCGCCGCTCAGGCCGCAGACCTGCCGCTCAGGCCGCAGACCTGCCGCTCGAGCCAGCCGCCGCTCAGGCCAGCCGGCGCTCGGCGGCCCACCTGGTCAGCTGGTGCCGCGTCGACAGCTGGAGCTTGCGCAGCACCGAGGACACGTGGCTTTCCACCGTCTTGGTCGAGATGTAGAGCTCGCGGGCGATCTCCTTGTAGGTATAGCCCTGCGCGATCAGCCGCAGCACCTCCCGCTCGCGCGAGGTGAGCTGGTCAAGCTCGGGATCGAACGACGGCCGCACCTCGTCGCCGGAACCGGCCGCGCCCGCCGAGCCGGCCGGCGTGGCGGCGAAGGCGTCGAGCACGAACCCCGCCAGCCGGTGCGAGAACACCGCGTCGCCCGCCGCGACCCGGCGGACGGCATCGGCAAGCTCGGCGGTGGAGATGGTCTTCGTCACGTAGCCCCGCGCGCCGGCCCTGATCACCGCGATCACGTCCTCGGGCGCGTCGGAGGCGGACAGCGCGAGAAAGCGTACCTCCGGGTGCGAGGCCTTGACCGCCTGCACGACCGCCTGCCCGCCGCCGCCTGGCAGGTGCACGTCAAGCAGCACCACGTCCGGCAGCAGCGAGGAGATCAGCTCGATCGCGGGCTGCACGTCCTCCGCCTCGCCCACGACGTCCACCTGCCGGCCGAGTTCGGCGCGCACGCCGGACCGGAACAGCCCGTGGTCATCGACAAGCACCACCCGCGGCACGCTCATTTCCGCGACCTGTCATCAAGCGGAGACATCACCCTGGTCCCCTCCGGCCCCCGCCCCGGCTGAACGGCCCCAGCCGCGGACCCGGCCCCAGCCGCGGACCCGGC
>JASHTQ010000305.1 GCA_030040475.1 Streptosporangiaceae bacterium | reverse complement strand
AGGCGCAGTCCCAGCAGGTAGGGGTCCATGGTTCCTTCGGTCGGCTACTGCATCTTCTAGCGTGCCCAGGGGTGCTTTTTGGGCTCCCGTTCAGCTCTTTTCGGCCACGCCCGCGGAGTCGAACGTCGCGACGTCGCGCAGGGCGCGCGCGGCGCTCTGCACCAGTGGCAGCGCCAGCACGGCACCGGTGCCTTCGCCGAGCCGCAGTCCGAGGTCGACGAGCGGGCGCAACCCCAGGTAGCTAAGAGTAACCGTATGACCGGGCTCCGCACTGCGGTGACCCGCCAAGCACGCGCCGATCGCGTCCGGGGCAAGGGCGGCGGCGGCCAGCGCGCCGGCGCCGGCGATCACGCCGTCCAGGATCACCGGGACGCGCAGCGCCGCCGCGCCGAGGATGAACCCGGCCAGGGCGCCGTGCTCGAAGCCGCCGAACGCGGCGATGACGCCGACCGGGTCGGCCGGGTCCGGCCGGTGCCTGGCCAGGCCGCGGCAGATGACGTCGATCTTGCGTGCGTAGGTGGCGGCGTCGATGCCGGTGCCCCGGCCGGTTGCCTCGGCGGGGTCGGCGCCGGTGAACGCGCAGACCAGCGCGGCGGACGCGGTGGTGTTGGCGATGCCCATGTCGCCGGTGACCAGGCACCTGTTGCCCGCGGCGACCAGGTCCCTGGCGACCTCGATGCCGGTCGTTATCGCCGTCACGGCCTGGTCGCGGGTCATCGCTTGTCCCTGGGTGAAGTCCCTGGTGCCCTTGGCGATCTTGCGGGGCATGAGGCCCGGGACGTTGTCGAGGTCGGCGGCGACGCCCACGTCGATGACCGTGACCTCGGCGCCGGCCTGGGCGGCGAACGCGTTGACCACCGCTCCCCCGGCCAGGAAGTTGGCGACCATCTGGGCCGTGACTTCCTGCGGCCAGGGGGTGACGCCCTGGGCGTGCACGCCGTGGTCGGCGGCGAACACCGCGACGCAGGCCGGCGTCGGGAGCGGGGGCGGGCAGGTGCCGGCCAGGCCAGCCAGCTGAATTGCGACGTCCTCGAGCTGGCCGAGCGAGCCCCGGGGCTTGGTCATGCGGTCCTGGCGTTCCCTGGCGGCCGCCACCGCCGTGTTGTCGAGCGGTTTGATCGCGGCGATCACTTCTGCGAGCGGGTCCACTGGTTCCTCCCCTGGCAGTCCGCGGCGGCCGAACTCCTCGGCGTGCACGGCCCAGGACACCGGCCTGCGGCGCGCCCAGCCGGCGGCGGCGAGCTCTGGTTCCGGGGCGAACTCGGTGACGTAGCCCACGCAGAGGTAGGCGATGACCTCGAGGTGTTGCGGCAGCCGCAGTTCGGCCGCGAGTTCGCGCTCGTCGAAAAAGCTGACCCAGCCGACGCCGAGGCCCTCCGCGCGGGCCGCCAGCCAGAGGTTGGACACCGCGAGCACGCCGGAGAAATCTGCCGTCTGGGGCTGGGTGCGGCGGCCCAGCGTGTGCCGGCCGCCGCGGGTCTTATCGCAGGTGACGGCGATGTTGACCGGGGTGTCGAGGATCGACTCGATCTTCAGGCGGTCGAAGTTCTGTGCCCGCGCGGCGGGCAGTTCGCTGGCGTACTCGTCCCGGTGGCGGCGGGCCAGGGCGGCGATGCGCTCCCGGCGGGGGCGGTCGGTGATCACGATGAAGTCCCAGGGCTGGGACAGGCCGACGGACGGCGCCCGGTGCGCCGCTTCCAGCACGCGCCTGAGCACGTCGCCGGGCACCGGGTCGGGCAGGAACCCGTGCCGGACGTCACGGCGCTCGGCGATCACCCGGTACACCGCCTCGCGCTGCTCGTCCGGGTAGCGGTTCTTGCCGGCCGTGCCTGCCCCGGCCGGGGGGCCGGTCTCGTCAGGCATGGGCGTGGGCGCCGTCGTGCGGGTGATCGTGCGGGGGCTTGGCCGCCCGGAGCAGGGCGTCGAAGGCGGCCACCGCGACCGCCGGGCCGCCCTTCTCCGAGACGTTGGTCAGGGCAGGCAGGCCGGACAGGCGCAGTTCCTGCTTGGCGGCGGCGGCACCGACGAATCCGACCGGCACGCCGACGACCAGGGCGGGCTCGACCTCCCGGCTGATGATCTCGCTCAGCGCCGTTGGCTCGCAGCCGACCAGCCAGATCGCACCCGGCCCGGCCTGGCCGAAGGCCAGCCTGACGGCGGCCGCGCTGACCGTGATGCCGGTGGTCCTCGCCAGCCGGATGGACAGCGAGTCGGCGATCTTGCAGATTACCGGGTAGCCGGTGATCCCCGCCGCGACCATGGCCGCGTCCGCGACGACCTGCGCGCCGCGCCGCAAGGCCGCCACGCCGGCGGCGAGCGCGTCTTCGTCGCAAACCAGATCGGTGATATAGTCAAAATCGGCTGTTGTAGAGATAACTTGTTCGGTAACGGCGCGACTGAGTGGCGGTAGCTCGCTCAGATCGACCCGGGACCGCAGGATGCGGTACGACTCGGCTTCTCCGGTATGCATCTCGCTCACGGCACCACCTCGCTTGTCCTGTCTGCCGCTGCCTTGCCCAGCGGTAGTCGCGGGGTGTAACCATACGCCCGGATCAGGCGCTTCACCGGGCCGACGCCTTCGCCGCGGGTCCTCCCGTGGTGGGCCTTCCTGTGGTAGGCCCTCCTGTGGTGAGCACAGCGCGGCAGGCGGCGGCGAACCTGGCGGCGGCCTGCGGATAGCCGGCCCAGTGCGTGTGCAGGTAGGAGGCGGTCACCTTGCCGACGACATGGCCCTCCGGTTTTCCCTGGGCAAGCCGCCAGGCGGGCTGCTCGCCGTGGGCGGGGACGGCCGCGGTGCGATGGAACTCGTGGCCGCGGACCTCGTCGCCGGCCCGGGCCAGGGGTGAGTCGGTCATGGCCACGGCGGTGCGGTAGCCGAGTGTCAGCTTCTCGGTCATCGTGGCCTGTACGTCCAGGACGCCGCACATGGGCTGGCCGTCCAGCGTGCGCGCGAGGTAGAGCAGTCCGGCGCATTCGGCCGCGATCGGGACGCCGCGGCGGGCGAGGGCGGCTACCCGTTCGCGAAGGCGCTCGTTGGCCGACAGCGCGGCCGCGTGCACCTCGGGGAAGCCGCCGCCGAGGATCAGGCCGTTCGTCCGTTCGGGCAGGTCCTCGTCCTGCAGCGGGTCGAACGGGGCGATCAGGGAGCCGGCCGCCGCAAGGAGCTCGGCCTGCTCGGTGTAGCCGAAGGTAAAGGCCGGTCCCTTGGCGAGCGCGATGACGGGGCGGGGATCGTGGGCGCGAGGGGCGGCCGACCGGGCGACGCCGGGGTCCCGCGGGACGGGGTCCGGCGGGGCGGGGTCCGGCGGGGCAGGGTTCCACGGGGCGGCGGCTAGCGCGGGGGCGCGGCGGGCCAGGGCGAGGAGGCCGTCCAGGTCACAGGAGGCCGTGATCAGCGCGCCCATGCTGGCGATCGCCTGAACGGCTACCGCCTCGCGTTCGGCGGCGGGGACCAGGCCAAGGTGCCTGGACGGCGTGGCGATCGGATCGGTTCGCGCGATCGCGCCGTAGACCGGCATCCCGGACGAGGCCAGTGCGTCCCTCAGCAGGCGCTCGTGGCGGGGCGACGCGACCCGGTTCAGGATCACCCCGCTGACGGGCGTCTTCGGGTCGAAGCCGGCGAAGCCGGCCACCACCGCGGCCACCGAGCGGCCCGCCCGTGCCGCGTCCACCACGAGCACCACGGGCGCCGCGAGGAGCCGGGCCACGTGCGCCGTGGAGCCGAAGTCCGGGTCCGCGCGCGGTGGCGCGGTTGCCGGGTCCGCGCGCGGCGGTACCGCCGGGTCGGCGCGCGGCGGCGCGGTTGCCGGGTCCACGCCGTCGAACAGGCCCATGACTCCTTCGACGACGGCCAGCTGGGCTCCGTCGGCGCCATGCAGGAACAGCGGCGCTATCAGGGCCTCGCCGCATAGGAACGGATCCAGGTTGCGTGCCGGGCGGTTCGTGGCCAGGGCGTGGTAGCCGGGGTCGATGTAGTCGGGGCCGACCTTGTGCCC
>JASHTQ010000304.1 GCA_030040475.1 Streptosporangiaceae bacterium | reverse complement strand
CGCCAGCAATCCCAGCTGGCCGCCCGCTCCCACGCCGCCGCCCACCCCGCCAGCGCCGCCCCCACCCAGGCTGCCACATCAGCCCCAGACGCCACGGCCCCGCCGGTGACCCGCCAGGCCCTGGCCGCCCTCCGCAAGGAACTCAACGGCCTGGTCTCCGCCTGGAGCCAGCGCACCGGCCAGCCGCACGCCGTCGTCCATGCCAAACTCCGCGCCACCTGCGGCGGCCCCCCGCTCCCGCAGGCCGCCGCCGACCAGATCCGTGCCCGCATCGACACCATCCGCCGCTGGGCCATCTCCGGCCCCAGAACCCCCAGCTGACGCCCGCCCCGGCCCCCGCCGAAACCGGCTGAGCCCCGCACGCCCGTCCCGCCCCGCACCCAGCAACTACCATTTATCCCGAACGATCCGTGGTTCCTCTCCCACCCCACTGCTTCCACACCGAGGCCGTTCTCCTCCCTCGGGACAGGTACGCGGTGCCACACCCACTACCGGCTTCGGTATGCGGTGCCACACCCACTACCGCCGCCGCGGGCGGCCTAGCCGCCGAGCGGCGCCCCGGTGAGGTCCACGCCCGCCGAGCGCAGGTCCTCGATCGCCTTCGCGGTGGACTCCGGCGCCACGCCGGCGGTCAGGTCGAGCAGCACCCGGGTCGCGAACCCGGCCCGGGCCGCGTCCGCCGCGGTCGCGTGCACGCAGTAGTCCGTGGCGATGCCCACCACGTCCACCTCGTCCACGCCACGGCCGCGCAGCCAGTCCGCCAGCGCCGTCCCCTCGGAATCAAACCCCTCGAACCCGCTGTACGCCGCGGCGCGCGCGCCCTTGAAGAACACCGCCTCGACCGGGCCGGTGTCCAGTTCCGGGTGGAACTCGGCCCCGGACGTCCCGGCCACGCAGTGCCGCGGCCAGGAGTTGACGTAGTCCGGGTGGTCGGAGAAGTGCCCGCCCGGGTCGATGTGGAAGTCCTTGGTCGCCACCACGTGCGCGTACCCGTGCTCGCCCGCCAGCCGCTCACTGACCGTGCGGGCCACCGCGGCGCCGCCGGCCACCGCCAGCGAGCCGCCCTCGCAGAAGTCGTTCTGCACGTCGACGATGATCAGCGCACGCATGCGCTCACCGTACCGCGCTAGTCCCCGACTTCAGCGGGGCTGCCCCCGGTGATGCGGATGAGCTCGGCGTACGAGGTGGGGAACACGGTGTGCGGGTGCCCGGCCGCCGCCCAGATCACGTCGTACTTGTCCAGCCAGGTGTCGACCAGCGTGCGGATCGGCGCCGGGTGCCCGACCGGCCCGACGCCGCCGATCGGCTGCCCGGTCCAGGCCCGCACGGACGGGGCGTCCGCCCGCTGCACCGAGTCGGCCCCGACGAGCGCGGCCACCCGCCCGGTGTCCACCCGGTGCGCGCCGCTGGTCATGACGAGCAGCGGCTCCCGGCCGGTGTCGAACACCGCGCCGAACACCAGGCTGTTCGCGATCGCGCCCACGTCGCACCCGAGCTGGGCCGCCGCGGACGCCGCCGTCGGCGCCCGCTCCGGCAGCTCGACCACCGCACCGGTGACGCCGAGCTGCCGCAGCGCCGCGGCGAACCTCGAGTAGTCAACTCCCATGCCAAGCAGGCTAGCCGCGCCGGGCCCGCGCCAGCCAGCCGGTTACCCGGCCGGAGGCGGCCGCCACCCGAGGCGGGCGGGAGCCGGCCGAAGGCCGGCGGTCACGAGGGCGACCCCACCGAGCTGTTGGATTGGCTCGTGACGTAGCCGGAATCGGTGCCGGGACGTGCGTGGAGCGTCCTAGGGTCACCCACGGGGATTACCGTAGTCCAATTGTCTATAAAGTCAATAGAGTTAATTGACAATGTCGCCGGCCGGAAGGCACCCTGCACTCAGGGGCGCTTCCAGACCCAGGTCATCGCGAACGATACGGACGAGACCGGAGAGACACGACGAGACCGGACGAGATCTAGCGAGAGGAAACCCATGTCGGCCGTAGCCACCAGCCACGTCACCGTCACCCGCCTGGCCGGCGAGATCGGGGCCGAGATCGGCGGCGTCGATGCCGCCGGGCCGCTGCCGGACGACGTCGTGGCGCAGGTCCGCCAGGCGCTGCTCGACCACAAGGTGGTCTTCCTGCGCGACCAGCACCTGGACTACGTCGGCCAGGTGGCGTTCGCCCGGCGGTTCGGCGAGCTCACCCTCGGCCATCCGACGATCGGTGCCCCGGCCGCGCAGCCCCTGATCCACGAGATCGACTCCGCCCTGGGCGTCCGCAACAACCAGTGGCACACGGACGTGACGTTCGTCGACCGCCCGCCGGCGTTCACCATGCTGCGCGCCGTGGTGATCCCGGAGGTCGGCGGCGACACGCTGTGGGCCAACACCGCCACCGCCTACGCCAGCCTGCCCGCCGAACTGCGCGAGCTGGCGGACCGGCTCCGGGTCGTGCACTCCAACGCCTACGACTACGCGGTCGGCATAGTGGCCGGCGGCGACCCGGTGGTCGAGGCCCACACGAAGCAGTTCGTCTCCGCCGTGTTCAAGACCGAGCATCCCGCCGTGCGCGTCCACCCGGAGACGGCGGAACGATCGCTGCTGCTCGGCGACTTCGCGCACGCCGTCACCGGCTTCAGCCCGCAGGCGTCGCGCGACCTGATCCGGCTCCTGCAGCAGCACGTCACGGTCCCTGAGCACACGGTCCGCTGGCACTGGCGGGTCGGCGACCTGGCCATCTGGGACAACCGGTCCACCCAGCACTACGCGATCTACGACTACGCCCCGGCGCACCGGCGGGGCGAACGGGTCACCGTGGCCGGCCCGGTCCCCGTCGGGGTGGACGGACGGCCGAGCGTGGCCCTGCAGGGCGACGCCGCCGCCTACTACGCCGGCTCCCGCGGCGCGGACTGACCCCGGGCCGCGTCACCAGCCCCTGCCACCCTAGGGTTCGTCGCCGTCGCGCTCGAAGACGGTGGGGATGGCGGGGTACCCCCGCGACAGCTGCAGCGCGTACGGCGGAAGCTCGGCGAGCGCCGCGCGGTGCCGCTCCCGCGCCGCCTGCGCCGGCTCCCGGCGGACGACCTCCCCGCCCGCCACAAGCGGCACGAGCAGCTCCCGGTCGAGCGGCCCCACGTCCGGCGGGCTCAGGCTGACCTGCTCGGTCAGCGCGGTGCCGTGCTCGTCGCGGTGCCGCACCGCCCACTTGCGCCCGCCGCGCCCCGGCTTGCCCACCGACCGCTTCGCCACCGGCTCGAGTTCCGCCCCGGCGTCCGCGGACGACGACCGCGCCACCAGCTTGTACACCAGCGCCGCGGTCGGCGCGCCGGACCCGGTGACCAGCGAGGTGCCGACCCCGTACCCGTCCACCGGCATCGCGCCGAGCGCCGCGATCGAGTACTCGTCCAGGTCGCCGGTCAGCACGATCCGGGTACGCGTGGCGCCCAGCGAGTCGAGCAGCGCCCGGACCTGCCGCGCCACCGCCGGCAGGTCACCGCTGTCGATCCGCACCGCGCCGAGGTCGGTGCCCGCCACCTCGATCGCGGTCCGCACCGCCCGCGGCACGTCATAGGTGTCCACGAGCAGCGTCGTCTCCTTCCCCAGAGCCGAGAGCTGGGTCATGAACGCGTGCCGCTCGCTGTCGTGCACCAGGGTGAACGCGTGCGCGCTCGTCCCCGCGCTCGGGATGGCGTACTCCTGCCGCGCGCGCAGGTTCGAGGTGGACGCGAACCCGGCGATGTACGCGGCCCGCGCGCTCGCCACCGCGGCGCGCTCGTGGGTCCGCCGCGACCCCATCTCGATCAGCGGCCGGCCGCCGGCCGCCGTCACCATCCGGGACGCGGCCGACGCGATCGCGCAGTCGTGGTTGAGGACGGACAGCGTGAGCGTCTCGAGCAGCACCGCCTCGGCGAAGGTGCCCTCGACGACGAGGATCGGCGACCCGGGGAAGTAACAATCGCCCTCGGAGTAACCCCAGATGTTTCCGCCGAAACGGTACGATTCCAGGTAGGCCAGCGTCGGTGAGTCCACGATGCCCGCGCCGCCGAGGAATTCCAGGTCGGCCGGGCCGAAGCGGAACCGTTCGATAGCATCGAGCAGCCGCCCGGTGCCCGCCACCACGCCGTACCTGCGGCCGTGCGGCAGGTGCCTGGCGAACACCTCGAAAACGGCCCTGCGCTCGGCCGCTCCGCTGCGCAGCGAAGCCTGCAGCATCGTGAGCTCGTAGTGGTCGGTCAGCAGGGCCGTGCTTGAAGAGGGCAGGGGCTGGTGGTTCACCGCATTGGTCACAGGTGGAAGACTAGACACTGGGAGGTGGGTAGTTGTGAGTGCGGCGCCCGCTGAAGTGGATCTGCCCAAGTCCACGGACAAACCCTTGTCAGACCGGCCCTGGGTCACCATCGTCTGGAACGATCCCGTCAACCTCATGTCGTACGTGACGTACGTGTTCCAGCACGTCTTCGGGTATCCGAAGAAGAAGGCCACCAAGCTCATGCTCGACGTGCACCACAAGGGCAAGGCGGTGGTCGCCGCCGGGGCCAGGGAGGCGATGGAGCACAACGTCGAGGTGCTGCACGGCTACGGCCTGTGGGCCACCGTGCGCCAGGACAACTAGCGGCAACCTAACCGAAGTGGAACCGTTCCGGCCGACCCGAGGCGGCGGCGTGCGGGCCTGGCTCGCGGCCGCCGAGGCGTCCCTGCTGCGCAGCCTGGTCGGCCAGGTGATGACGCTGGTGGCCGTGGAGGACACTAACGGTGCCGAGACCGACGACCTCGAGGCGCTGTTCACGGAACTGCCCGACAAGGCCCCGGAGACCCCCGATGACCCGGTGCTCGCCCGGCTGCTGCCCGACGGGTACACCGACGACCCCGAGGCGGCCGGGGAGTTCCGCAAGTACACCGAGGCCGGGCTGCGCAGCGCCAAGCACCAGGCCGCCCAGGACATGCTGGCCACGCTGCCGCTGACCGGCGGCCGCGTCCAGCTCTCCGGCGACCAGGCAATCGCCTGGCTCAAGGCGCTGAACGACGTCAGGCTCGCCCTCGGCGTCCGCCTCGGGGTCACCGAGGAGTTCGAGGAGCAGTGGGGGAAGCTGGCCCAGGACGACCCGCAGTGGACCGCGTTCGAGGTGTACGCCTGGCTGGGCGCGGTGCAGGAGTCGCTCGTCCAGGCGCTCGGCTAACTAGGCTGGGCTGAGATCATAGGGCCCATGCTGACGATCCCGCGCGCGCTGCACGACCAGATCGTGGCCCACGCCCGCCGCGACCACCCGGACGAGGCCTGCGGCGTGCTGGCCGGCCCGGCGGGCGGCGACCGCCCGGAACGCTTCATCCCGATGACCAACGCCGAACGATCCCCGACCTTCTACCGGTTCGACTCCACCGAGCAGTTCCAGGTGTGGCGCGAGATGGACGACAGGGACGAGGAACCGGTCGTGATCTACCACTCGCACACAGCCACCGAGGCGTACCCGTCACGCACCGACATCTCCTACGCCAGCGAGCCGAACGCCCACTACGTGCTGGTCTCGACCAGGGACGAGGACCAGACCGAGTTCCGCTCGTACCGGATCCTTGACGGCCAGGTGACCGAGGAGCCGGTCAGCGTGGTGGAATGATTCGGCCAGCCGGCGGGTTGGACGCCAAGGACTGGCCCGATAAGGACTGGCCGATAAGGGCTGGCCGGAAGACAAGTGGAGCGTATATGGCCATCGAGGTTCGCATCCCGACGATTCTGCGCACGTACACCGGCGGGGCCAAGCAGGTCGAGGGGACCGGGGCCACGCTCGGCGAGCTGATCGTCGACCTGGAGCAGCGGCACGGCGGCCTGCGCGCCCGCCTGGTCGACGACGCCGGCCTGCGCCGCTTCGTCAACGTCTACCTGAACGACGAGGACGTCCGCTTCCTGTCCGGCCTCGACACCCCGGTCAAGGACGGCGACACGGTGACCGTCCTGCCCGCGGTGGCCGGCGGTGCCAGCTAATTTATTTATCCAGAACGGACAGTGGTTTGCGGTACGAGAACCTGCTCGACTCGCTGGGCGGCACCCCGCTGGTCGGCCTCCCCAGGCTCTCGCCCTCGCCAGATGTCCGGCTGTGGGCCAAGCTGGAAGACCGGAACCCGACCGGCTCGGTCAAGGACCGCGCCGCGTTCTTCATGGTCGCGCAGGCGGAGAAGGACGGGCTGCTGCAGCCCGGCTCGGTGATCCTCGAGCCCACCTCGGGGAACACCGGCATCTCCCTGGCCATGGTGGCCAAGCTGCGCGGCTACCGGCTGATCGTGGTCATGCCGGAGAACACCAGCGAGGAGCGCCGCCAGCTGCTGCGGATGTACGGCGCCGAGATCATCGCCTCGCCCGCCGC
>JASHTQ010000303.1 GCA_030040475.1 Streptosporangiaceae bacterium | reverse complement strand
ATCTCCGGCGCGTAGGACAGCCGGGTCAGCCGCGACTCGATGATCGTCACCCCGGCCGGCCGGACCCGGTCGGCGATCTCGGCCGACAGCTTGGCGGTGATCTCCTCGGCGTTCTCGCGCAGCGACAGCCTCTCCTCGTCCGGCCCGCTTGTGTAGGGGTAGCTGGAGGCGATGTGCCTGACCGCGGTCTCGGTCTGGATCGCCACGAACGCCGGGTAATCGTCGACCGCGTACAGCGCCTGCGCGGTGTCGCGGACCTGCCAGACGACCACGGCGGCGATCTCGATCGGGTTGCCGTCGGCGTCGTTGACCTTGGCCTGGGCGGTCTCGTGGTTACGGATCCTGACCGAGACCCTGCGCCGCTGGGCCAGCGGGTTCACCCAGGTCAGGCCGGGCACCCGGATCGTGCCCTGGTAGCGGCCGAACAGCTGGACCACCCGTGCCTGCCCCGCCACGACCGGGGTCAGCCCGCCGAAGGCGGTCGCGCCGCACAGCAGGATCACGATCCCGACCACGACCAGCGCGGCCTTCGTTGCCCCGTGATTCCCGGCGGCGCCCCCGGCCAGCACCCCGGCGCCGGCCAGCACGAGCACGATCCCGGCCACCAGGACCGGGATGCCGGGCACCGACCAGCCCTTGGTCTCGGCTATCGGAGAAGAACCCGTGGGTCCCGCTGCGACCTGCACGCTCATCCGCCATCACCTCGTCTGTTCGCCGCCGCCCGCGACCGGGTTGACGTCCTTGATATTACGAGTCTAGCATACTGATATCAGTTTTTGACGGCAACGACCCGCCGGCGCGGCGGGAAATCGGGGACCTGCGTCACGGGAGGCGGCAATGGGCCAGCCAGCCATCGAGGTACGAGCACTACGCAAGAGTTTCGGCGACAAGCATGCCGTCGCCGGGATCAACCTGGACATCGCGGCCGGCTCGCTGGCCGGCCTGGTCGGGCCGAACGGAGCCGGGAAGACCACGTCGCTGTCGATGATGACCGGCCTGCTGCGGCCGGACGGCGGCCAGATCCTGATCGAAGGTCATGACGTGTGGGCCGACCCGCCCGCCGCCAAGGCGATCATCGGGGTGGTGCCCGCCGAGGTCCGGCTGTTCGACCGGCTCAGCGGCGAGGAGCTGCTGGAATACTCCGGGCGGCTGCGCGGCCTGCCGGCCGCCGAGGCGCGGGACCGGTCCGCGCAGCTGCTTGGCGTGCTGGACCTGGCCGCGGACGCCCGGCGGCTGGTCGCGGACTACTCCACCGGCATGCGCAAGAAGGTGGCGCTCGGCTGCGCGCTGATCCACAACCCCTCGGTGCTGTTCCTCGACGAGCCGCTTGAGGGCGTCGACCCGGTATCCGCCGACGTGATCCGCCAGCTGCTGACCCGCTACACGCGCTCGGGTTCGACCGTGCTGTTCTCCAGCCACGTGATGGAGCTTGTCGAGCAGATCTGCGACCACGTCTCCGTCATCGACAAGGGCGAGATCGTGGCCACCGGCACGATCGACGAGGTCCGCGGCGGCAAGACGCTGCAGCGGGCGTTCATCGACCTGGTCGGCTCCAAGGCGACGGGTGAGGAGGGACTGTCATGGCTCGGCTCCTCGTCCAGCTGAAGCTGCGCCTGCTGCGCAACGCGCTGCGCGCCTCCAACGGCGCTAGGATCGGGTTCGTCGTCAGCGCGGTGCTGGCCGTTGCGGCGGCCGTCTTCGTCTTCATCGTGCTGGCCCGGCTGCACGGCAACGGCGCGTCGGTCGACCTGACCACGGTGATCTTCACCGTGTTCGCGTTCGGCTGGCTGATCGTGCCGCTGCTCCTGTTCGGCCTGGACGGAACGCTGGACCCGGCCACGCTGGCGCTGTACCCGCTGCGCACCCGCCCGCTCGCGGCCGGGCTGCTGGCCGCCTCGGCCACCGGTCCCTGGCCGCTGGCCAACGTGATCGGCCTGCTCGGGGTGACCGTGGGCCTGGCCAGCGGCGGGTTCGGCGTGTTCATCGCGGTGCTCGCGGTGCTGCTGCAGGTGATGTTCTGCATCACGCTGGCCAGGTTCGTGACCACGGCCCTGGCGGGCATGCTGCGCTCGCGCCGCGGCAGGGACTTCGCCGTGCTGCTCATCCTGCCGATCTTCGCCCTGTACGAGGGCTTCATCCAGATCGTGCCCAGGCTGGCCGCCTCGGGCAGGCTGACCGCGGCGAGCTTCGCCGGCGTCGACACCTGGCTGCGCTGGATCCCGCCGGGCCTGGCCGCGCACGCGATCGGTGACGCCTCGGACGGGCACCCGGGCACCGCGCTGGCGCGCCTGGGCCTGCTGGCCGCCGTCATCGTCGTGCTCGGCTGGCTGTGGGTTCGCGCACTCGGCCACGCCCTGGTCACCGTCGACACCACCACGCAGTCCGCGGCGGTGCACGGCACGGCGCTGCCGTTCGCCAGGTACGGCCTGCGCGGCACGGTGGCCGCCCGGTTCTGGATCTACCAGCGCCGCGACCCGCTGTCGCTCATCTACTGGGGCATCATCGCGATCATCATGGTGGTCTGCTCGATCAGCACCGTGCTGACCCCGAAGTACCTGGTCGGCCTGATCATCAGCGGCTTCTTCGGCGGCGCGTTCGTCGGCAACTTCCACGCCAACGCGATCGGGCTGAGCGGGCCGGCCTTCGGCCTGGAGGCCATGGCGCTGGACGGCCGCCGCTCGATGCGCGCCTACTTCTCCGGCCAGAACCTGGCGATGGGCGTGATCGCGGTGCCGCTGCTCACCGCGGTCTCCTTCGGCCTGGCCGCGGTCGCCGGGCACCCGCTTGACGGTTTCCTCGGCATGGCGGTGGACCTGGCCGGCATCGGCGCGGGCCTGGCGGTGGCCAACGTCTTCACCGCCGCGTTCCCCTACCCGGTGGAGAAGCGATCTGGCACTCCCACGCCGCGGCCGATCGACGGGTTCATGGGCCTGTCGGTCGGGGTGGTCTTCCTCAGCCTGCTCTCCGTGCTCGTGGCGGCCGTGCCGGTCATCTTGGGCGTGGTCCTCACCGAGACCGCGTCGGCCGCGATCCGGATGCCGCTGCTCGTGCTGTGCGCCTCGTTCTACGGCCTGGCGCTGACCTGGGCCGGCGTGGCCATCGCCGCCCTGGTGGCCGAGCGGAAGGTGCCCGAGCTCTACCAGATCGCCCTGCGCACCAGGCTGTAGCTGCTAGTTGTCACGCGGCTCTGCGGTCCAGCCGAGGCGGCGGGAGATCTCGGCGGCGGCCAGCCGGACGGACTCGGCGAGCCCGGCGATGCGGTCGGCCGGGATCCGGAAGCTCGGGCCGGACGCGCTTATCGACGCGATCACCCGCCCCTCGGCATTGCGCACCGGCGCCGCCACGGCGGTCAGCCCGGCCTCCAGTTCCTCCACCGCGATCGCGTACCCGCGCTGGCGCACCTCGGCGAGCAGCCGCGGAAACTCGGTCACGTCGGTCAGCGTGTGCTCGGTGAAGCGCGGCAGCGGCGCTGCCGCCAGGTGATCCTGCGCCTGCGCCGCGGGCAGGTAGGCCAGCAGCACCTTGCCGTCGGAGGTGGCGTGCAGCGGGATGCGCTGGCCCGCCCAGTTGTGCGGGGACAGCGCCGCGGGCCCGGCCACCTGGTCGAGGTAGAGCGCGTCGCGGCCGGACAGGACGGCGAGGTTGACGGTTTCCCCCACCTGCGCGGCCAGCGCCTGGCAGACGGGGCGGCTCTCCCGCACCACGTCAAGCCCGCGGCCGGCCGCCCCGGCGAGCCGGACGATGCCGACCCCGAGCCGGAACCTGCCGCGGGCGGAGTCCTGGGACACGAGCTCGCGCCGGTCCAGCGCGGCGAGCAGCCTGGAAGCGGTCGACTTGTGCACGCCGAGCTCGGCCGCGATCTCGGTCACCCCGGCGTCCCCGTCCCTGGCCAGGATCTCCAGGATGGCCACGGCCCGGTCCACCGACTGGATGGGTCCCGCGTCCTGCCGATCGGCCACGGTCATCCCGGCCTGCTGTTGTCCATGGCGCAACACTATCGGCCGAGACCGCCCGCACCGTCCGCCCAGACCGCACGCCGACCGTGCCTGCTAGCATCGTTCGCGTCCGCCTGAGCGCTCGACACGATAGGGGACGCCGCCGCTTGAGCCACGTCGCGCTCGTCCTCGGACGAGGCCGCAGCCAGGAGGAGGTCAAGCTCGGCGAGGCGCTCGGGCTGGCCTATCTCGACGCCGCCCTGCGCAAGTCCCGGCCGGATGTCGGCGTCAGCTTGGTCAACGCGATCATCGACCCGGAACTGCGCGGCTGCCGGGACGATGAGTTCACCGACGCCAGCGCCGCGGCCCGGCGGGTCGCCGCGGCCGCCCCGATCATCTGCGGCGTTTCGCTGGTCTACCGGGGGCAGCGCGACTGGACCGCCGCGTTCGCGGCCACGCTGAAACGGCTCGCTCCCCGGTGTCACATCGTGGTCGGCGGGATGTGGCCGACCTCGGCCTGGGAGCTGCTGCTCGGCTCGATCCCGCAGGTCGACAGCATCTGCATCGGCGAGGGAGACCGGGTCATCCTCCGGCTGCTCGACGCGCTCGAGTCGGGCGGCGACTTCCGGACGATTCCCGAGCTTGCCGTGCGGAGCGCGGACGGGACACCGGTCGCGGGCGGCCGCACCGCCGCGGAACTCGGCCTGCGCAGGCCGCCGGTGGTCGCGCGGGTGCCCGCCGCGGAACTCGGGGACCTGGAGTTCCCTACCCGCAGCCAGCTGGACGCGGTGCTGGCGCTCGGCGGCGTGATCCAGGTCGAGGCCAGCCGGGGCTGCAACGCGGGCTGCACGTTCTGCGAGGCCCGCGCGACGACCTGGCGGCCGCGCCCGGCGGGGCACCTGGTCGCCGAGCTCAAGCTGCTTGCCGACCGGTACCCGGGCGCGCTTGTCTACATGGTGGACAACATCTTCCTCGGCTTCAGCGCCGACGGCTCGCACCTCGAGCGCGGGCGGGAGATCGCCCGCGAGATCATTGCCCAGGGCATCGACCTGCGCTTCGTCATCCAGGACCGCTCCGCCAACGTGGACAGGGAGACGTTCGCGCTGCTGAAACGGGCCGGGCTCTGCGAGGTCTACCTCGGCATCGAGAGCTTCGCCGACTCCGCGCTCCGGGCGATCGGCAAGGGGTCCGACGCCTCCGCCGACGGCAACGCGAGGGCGCTGCGGCTGCTCGGCGAGCTGGAGATCTACACGCAGTTCGGCTACCTGCCGTTCCACGAGAAGGCGACCTTCGACGAGCTGCGCACGTCGCTGCACGGGCTGCGGGACGCCTGCCTGGGCAACCCGTACCTGCACGTGAGCAACTTCAACGAGCTGATCCCCTACGAGGGGACCTACCTGGCGCGCAGGTACCAGCGCGACCACGGCGAAGCCCCGCCGGCCGCCGACCCGTGGCGCTACGCCGACGACCGGGTCTGGTTCGTGCGGGACTGGATGTGGCGGTTCAGCATCGCCCTCTGGCCGGTGACGGGCCTGGTTTTCCACGCCATCCAGCGCCCGGACTTCCAGCGCGACCTGTGGCGGACGCTGCCGGCCAAGAACCGCGCCTACATCTCGTGGGCCGGGGAACTGCTCCGGCTGGCAGAGGCCGGCGCGGATTTCGCCGTCACCTCGAACCGGTACCGGCTGGCCGTGGCCGACGCGATCCACGCCATCGCCGGCAGCCTGCGGGACTGGCCGCCGAGCCCGGCCAGGGAGGAGATGCAGGCCGGGCTCGCCCGCGTCGACGCCGAGCAGGCGATCGACCTCGTCGGCTCACGCCGCTGAGCGACGCACCGGGCCCCTTGACGGAGGCCGGCCACCCTGAAATCATGTTGCATATAGCGCACTAAGTTGCGTATTGAGCGACACCTAGGCGGGCGGTCGATGGACGTGGCTGTGGGTCGGGAGTACGTGCTCACGCTGTCCTGCCCGGACCGGCCCGGGATCGTGTACGCGGTGTCCAGCTTTCTCGTCCAGCACTCCGCGAACATCCTGGCCAGCCAGCAGTACGGGGAGAGCCCGGACGGCCGGTTCTTCATGCGGGTGCAGTTCACCGTGCCGCCGCCCGGCCAGGACCTGGCCGACCTGGAGCGCGGCTTCTCCTGGGTGGCCGAGTCGTTCCACATGTCCTGGCAGCTGCACGACACGGCGACCAGGGTCCGCACCCTGATCATGGTCTCCAGGCTCGGGCACTGCCTGAACGACCTGCTGTTCCGCTGGAAGACCGGATCGCTGCCGGTGGACGTCGTCGGCGTGGTGTCCAACCATGACGAGTTCGCCGACCTGGCCCGGTCCTACCGGCTCCCGTTCCACCTGATCCCGGTCACGCCGCAGACCAAGGCCGCCGCCGAGAGCCGCCTGCTTGACATCATCGGCGAGACCGGCACCGACCTCATCGTGCTCGCCAGGTACATGCAGATCCTGTCCGGCGAGGTATGCAAGCGGGTCGAGGGCCGGATGATCAACATCCATCACTCGTTCCTGCCGAGCTTCAAGGGAGCCAAGCCCTACCACCAGGCGCACGCGCGCGGCGTCAAGCTGGTCGGCGCGACCGCGCACTACGTGACCCCGGACCTCGACGAGGGGCCGATCATCGAGCAGGACGTGATCCGGGTGGACCACACGCTCTCGCC